>CAIQNH010000042.1 GCA_903873135.1 uncultured Actinomycetes bacterium | reverse complement strand
TCGGCCGCCGGCGCGCACGCCCGCACGGCGTGCAGCATCTCGTCCGCCGTCCCCACCCGGACGACCCGGGCACCGGGGGGACCCGCGACGCCGGTCGTGGTCACGAGCGTGACGGCGGCGCCACGGCGGGACGCGGCCTCGGCGATCGCGTGCCCCTGCTTGCCCGAGGAGCGGTTGCCCAAGAACCGGACCGGGTCGATCGGTTCCCGTGTGCCCCCGGCGGTCACCACCACGTCGAGCCCCTCGAGGTCGCGTCGCGCGCCGAGCACGTCCTCGACGGCGGCGAGGATCGTCCCCGGGTCAGCCAGGCGTCCCGGACCCTCGTCACCGCCGGCCAGTCGCCCGGACTCAGGGTCCACCACGACCACGCCCCGTCGGCGCAGGAGGGCGACGTTGTCGACCACCGCGGGGTGCTCCCACATCTCGGTGTGCATCGCCGGACAGACGACGACCGGCGCCCGGGTCGCCACCAGGGTGTTGGTCAGCAGGTCGTGGGAGTAGCCGGCGGCGTAGGCGGACAGGAGCCGCGCCGTCGCCGGGGCGACGACGACCAGGTCGGCGGAGCGACCCATGGTCGTGTGCGGGATCGGGTCGACGTCGTCCCAGAGCGAGCGGCGGACGGGCTCGGAGGCCAGCGCCGAGAAGGTGACCTCGCCCACGAAGCGCGTGGCGTCGTCGGTGAGGACGGGCACCACGTGGGCACCGGCGTCCACCAGCCGTCGGCACACCTCGACCGCCTTGTAGGCCGCGATCCCCCCGCAGACCCCCAGGACCACGCGGCGACCGGCCAGCGCCGGCACGTCCGACCCGCTCAGTCCTCGGCCCCGTCCGGGCCGGCCGGGAGGACGGCGTCCACGTCGTCGCTGCCCTCCACCTCGACCACGGGCAGCATCGACGCCGGGATCTCCCGGCCCGTGGCGCCGCCGACGCCCTCCACCTTGTCCTCGGCGAGCTCCTCGAAGGCGATCGAGAGCGGCTTGCGGGCCGTGGAGGTGACCTGCGGCCCGGCGAACTGCCCGAGGGCGTCGCCGAGCTGGCGGTAGTAGCTGTTGATGTCCCGGGCCCGGCGGGCGCTGATGGTGACCAGCGAGAACTTGGACCCAGCTCGCTCGAGGAGCCCCTCGATCGGCGGGAAGATCATGGAGTTGGTCGGTTCAGCCACAGGAGCTCCACTCGGTCGCGGGTGCCGGACTCGGCGCAGCCCGTGATGCTACCAGAGACCCCTCAGGAACCCGAAGCAGGCGCACCGGCCCGGGCCCGCGCCTCCGCCCGGGCCCCGTCGAGGATCGCCCGGACCTCACGCACGGCGACCTCCAGCTCGTCGTTGACCACCACGAGCGCACCGAGGTCGGCAGCGGCTGCCCGTTCGGTCGCCGAGTGCTCGAGGCGCTGCCGGATGCGGTCCTCGTCGTCGCCGCGTCCACGCAGCCGTGCCTCCTGGGTGGCTGCGTCCGGGGTGTCGACGAACACCAGCGTGGCGTGCGGGTAGCGCTCCCGGACCACAGCGGCCCCCGCGACGTCGATCTCGAAGAGCACGTCGCTGCCCGGCGGCGGGGTCGGGAGCGGGCTGCCCTGGAGGTAGTCGAGGAACTCGACCCACTCGAGGAACCCACCGTCGGCGACGTGTGCCTCGAAGTCCACCCGACTGGCGAAGTGGTAGGCGTCCGGGTCCTCCCCCGGACGTGGATCCCGGGTGGTCCACGACCGTGACGCCCAGACCGCCGGCTCGAGCTCGAGGAGGCGTCGGACGATCGTCCCCTTGCCGACGCCCCCGGGGCCGGACACCACCAGCACCGCGGTGGCGGGCGGGAGGTCGCCGACCGGGCGCACCCCGAGGGGGAAGGTGCGCTCGACGGCCCGCCGGGTCGCGTCGTCGAGCTCCCCCACCGCGGTGCCGGGGTCCACGCCCAACTGCTCGAGCGCCCTGCGGGTGTCGACCTTGCGCGCTCCGGGCAACGACTCCAGCACCGTCAGGATGGTCGTCGCCGACCACGGGGCGTCCGGTGCCGTGGCCAGACAGGTGGACAGGTCGAGGTCACCGCCCGCCAACCGCTCCGACAGTCGGGCCCGCTCGGCCCGGACCTCCGCGGCCCAGGCGACGACCTCGTCCCGGTCAGCCGGCACGACCCGCAGCAGCGACGGAGGCGGCCACCTCGGCAGCAGCGGCCACCGGATCGTCGGCGTGCGTCACCGTGCGTCCGACCACGAGCAGGTCGGCTCCGGCGGCCGCGGCGTCACCCGGTGTGGACCACCGGGCCTGGTCGTCGAGGTCGCTCCCGGGGAGTCGGATGCCCGGGACGACCCGCTGCAGACGCGGTGCCAGCTCGAACGCCGTGCGCAGGTCCGAGGCCGCCAGGACCAGACCCCCGCAACCACCCTCGACAGCCACCCGCACCCGGTTGGGGACGACGTGGTCCGGAGCGGAGTCGTCGCTGGTCAGCACGGTGACGCCGAGCGCGCACGGAGCGGGGAGTCCGGCTCGGTCGGCACCCTCGAGCAGACCGTCGACGCCGGCGCGGAGCATGTCGACGCCGCCCATCGCGTGGAGGGTCAGGTAGTCGACGCCGAGCGCACCGAGCACCCGGCACGCCCGGTTGACCGTCGTCGGGATGTCCCACATCTTCAGGTCGAGGAACACCTCGTAGCCCTGATCCCGGAGCGACCCGATGGCCTCCGGACCCGCCGCGCTGAAGAGCTCGAGTCCGACCTTGGCCACCCCGAAGTAGTCCACGAGCGAGCCGGCGGTGCGCAGCGCAGCGACCAGGTCGTCCACGTCGAGGACGAGCGCCAGTCGACGGCGCACCTCGTCCGGCACCACCGCGCCACCGTCCTCCGCACCCTCAGGGGTCCCTGCATCACTCATGTGCGCCTCCGATCAACTCCCGCACGGTAGCCACGCCGTGGTGCGCGCACCACGATGCCAGGCCGTCGAGCACCCGACCGACGGCACGCGGGTCGGCGAACGTGGCCGTCCCGACCTGGACGGCCGAGGCGCCGGCGAGCAGCAGCTCCACCGCGTCCTCGGCGCTCGTCACCCCGCCGACCCCCACGATCGGGAGGTCGGGGAGCTCGCGGTGGACGGTGTGCACCGCCCGGACCGCCACCGGGTGGACGGCAGGCCCCGACAGTCCGCCCCCACCTGCGCCCAGCACCGGTCGGCGACGCTCCACGTCGATGACCATGCCGAGGAGCGTGTTGACGAGGGTCACCGCCTCGGCGCCGGCGGCGGCCACGGCCACGGCCACCTCGACGAGTCGGTCGGTGTTCGGGCTGAGCTTGGCCCACCGCGGCAGCCCCGCCACCTCCGTGGCGGCGATCACCCGGGCCGACGCCTCGGCGTCGTGGGCGAACAGGTGGGTGCCTCCGTCGAGGTTCGGGCAGGAGAGGTTCACCTCGACGGCCACCACCGCCGGGTCGCACCCGGCGAGCGCCTCGGCGGCCCGGGCGTAGTCGTCGACGCTGCGACCCCAGATGCTCGCCACGACGGTGGCGCCGGCGGCCGCGAGCTGGGGCAGCTGCTCACGCCGCCAGGCCGCCACCCCGGGACCCTGCAGTCCCACGCTGTTGAGCATCCCGGCCGTGGTCGAGTGCACACGCGGCGGGGCGTTGCCGGGCCACGGGTCGGCACCGAGGGACTTGACCACGACCGCGCCGAGACCGGCGAGGTCCACGAAACCGGCGAGCTCGGTGCCGTAGCCGGCGGTCCCGGACGCCGTCATCACCGGGTTGAGCAGCGAGACCGACCCGACCGTGGTGTTCAGGTCGACCCCACCGTGTCCGGAACCGGCCGCGGGCCGGGTCACCCGGACCCGCCCCCCGGTGCCGGGGTCGGGTCCCGGTGGTAGGACTGCAGGCTCCGGACCTGGAGGTCCTCCGAGATCCACTCGGCGAGCCCGTTGGCCGCTGCGGAGGCGGCACCGGCGGTGGTGAGCAGCGGGATCCCGGCCCGACCGGCGGCGTTGCGGAGGTGGGCGCCGTCGGCCCGTGGACCACGCCCCCTCGGACTGTTCACCACGAGCTGCACCCGGCCGTCCTCGATGAGGGCGACCCCGTCCGACCCGTCCTCCGGGTCCCCCTCGGCCCGTTGCACCTTGGCCACGACCTCGGCGACCGAGAGCCCCTGCTCCTCGAAGAACGCCGCGGTGCCGGCCGTGGCGACCAGTTCGAACCCCAGGTCGGCGAACCGTCGCGCCGCCTCGAGCCCCACCCGCTTGTCCCGGTCGGCGAGCGAGAAGAACACCGTCCCCGACTGGGGCATGCGGTCCCCGGCGGCCAGCTGCGACTTGGCGAACGCCAGACCGAACGACCGGTCGATGCCCATCACCTCGCCCGTGGAGCGCATCTCCGGTCCGAGGAGCGCGTCGACGTCGGGGAATCGGCTCCAGGGCAGGACGGCCTCCTTGACCGCCACGTGCGATCCGGCGGTCGGCGGCACGAGCAGTCCCTCCTCCCGGAGTTCCGCCAGCGTGGCACCGCACATCACCCGGGCGGCGACCTTGACCAGTGGCACGCCGGTCGCCTTGGCCACGAACGGGACCGTGCGCGAGGCCCGAGGGTTGGCCTCGATCACGAACACCTGCCCACCGGTGCCCGCGGCCGGGTCGTCGGCCCCGACCCGCTTGACGGCGAACTGGACGTTGATGAGGCCCTCCACCTCGAGCGCCGCAGCGATGGACCGGGTGTGCCCCTCGATCACGGCGATCGTCTCGGGCGAGAGCCCGACCGGGGGGATCACGCACGCGCTGTCCCCGGAGTGGACCCCGGCCTCCTCGACGTGCTCCATGATCCCGCCGACGACCACCTCGCCGGTGCGGTCACGGATGGCGTCGACGTCGACCTCGGTGGCGTCCTCGAGGAACCGGTCGATCAGCACCGGTCGCTCGGCGGCCAGACCACCCTCCCGGCCGAGCGATCCGTCCGCTGCGATCGCGACCCACGCGGCCTCGAGTCCGGCCTCGTCGTAGACGATCTCCATCGCCCGCCCGCCCAGCACGTACGAGGGTCGGACCAGGGCCGGGAAACCGATCCGCTCCACGATCTCCCGGGCGTGCTCGAGCGTGGTGGCGGTGCCACCGGCCGGCTGCGGGATCTCGAGGCGGGCGCACAGCGAGTTCCAGCGGTCCCGGTCCTCGGCCAGGTCGATGCTCTCCGGGGGCGTGCCGAGCACCAGCTCCGACGGGAGCGACCCCGCGAGCTTGAGCGGGGTCTGGCCGCCGAGCGACACGATCACCCCGACCAGACGACCGCCGCCCTCCTCGGCCGAGCGACGTTCGGCGTCGAGGACGTTCAGGACACCCTCCACCGAGAGCGGCTCGAAGTAGAGCCGGTCCGAGGTGTCGTAGTCGGTCGACACCGTCTCCGGGTTGCAGTTGACCATCACGGTCTCGTAGCCGGCCTCGGCCAGGGCGAAGCAGGCGTGCACGCAGCAGTAGTCGAACTCGATGCCCTGTCCGATCCGGTTCGGTCCCGATCCCAGGATCACCACCTTGTCCCGGCCGGACGGCTCGACCTCGGTGGTGTCCTCGTAGGTCCCGTAGTGGTAGGGCGTCGACGCCTCGAACTCGGCGGCGCAGGTGTCGACCGTCTTGTAGGTGATCTCGACGCCTGCGGCCAGCCGCGCCGCCCGGACGTCCGCCTCGTCCACGCCGAACAACCAGGCGAGCTGCCCGTCGCCGAACCCCAACCGCTTGGCCCGTCGCCAGTCGTGCCGGTCCATGCTCGTGAGCGCCTCGACACCCGTGCCGTGCTCCTCGACGAGCGCCGCCCGCTCCTCGGAGATGGCGAGCATCTGGTCGAGGAACCACGGGTCGATCCCGGTGGCCTCGTGGACCCGCTCGACGGACACCCCCCGACGGAGCAGGGACTCGACGCCGTGGATGCGGTCCGGGCGGGCCACCGACACCTCGGCGAGCAGCTCCTCGGTCCCGACGCCGTCGACCTCGACCTCGGCCGGGTCCGCGTTGAGGCCGCCCCGCCCCTGCTCGAGCGAGCGCAGCGCCTTCTGGAGCGACTCGGGGAAGGTCCGCCCGATCGCCATGGCCTCCCCCACCGACTGCATCTGCGTCCCGAGCCTCGAGTCGGCACCCGGCAGCTTCTCGAACGCCCAACGCGGGATCTTGGTCACGACGTAGTCGATCACCGGCTCGAAGCTCGCCGGGGTGACCCGGGTGATGTCGTTGGGGATCTCGTCGAGCGTGTAGCCCACGGCCAGCTTGGCGGCGATCTTGGCGATCGGGAACCCCGTCGCCTTGGAGGCCAGCGCCGAGGAACGGCTCACCCGGGGGTTCATCTCGATGACCACCTGGTCACCGGTGCGCGGATCCACGGCGAACTGCACGTTCGATCCACCGGTCTCCACCCCGACCCGCCGGATGCACGCGAACGCCGCGTCCCGCATCTGCTGGTACTCGACGTCGCTCAGGGTCTGGGCCGGGGCGACCGTGATCGAGTCGCCGGTGTGCACGCCCATGGCGTCGACGTTCTCGATCGAGCAGATGATCACGCAGTTGTCGGCCCGGTCCCGCATGACCTCCAGCTCGAACTCCTTCCAGCCGGCGATCGAGCGCTCGATGAGGATCTCGCTGATCGGGCTCGCCGCCAGACCACGGCTGGCCACGAACTCGAACTCCTCCGGCGTGGAGGCGATCCCCGTCCCGCGCCCACCGAGGATGTAGGCGGGTCGGATCACGACCGGGAGCCCGATCCGTGCGACCACCTCGCGGGCCTCGTCCATGGTGTGCGCGGTCCCGGACGCGGGGACCGACAGACCGATCTCGATCATGGCCTGCTTGAACCGCTCCCGGTCCTCGGCGGTCGCGATCGCCTCGGCGTTGGCGCCGATGAGCTCGATGCCCCGCTCGGCCAGTGCCCCCGACTCCGACAGCTCCATCGCCAGGTTCAGCGCCGTCTGGCCGCCGAGCGTGGGCAGGACGGCGTCGGGTCGCTCCACGTCCAGGATCCGCTCGAGCACCTCGGCCACCAGCGGCTCGACGTAGGTGGCGTCGGCGAAGTCCGGGTCCGTCATGATCGTGGCCGGGTTCGAGTTGGCGAGCACCACCCGGTAGCCCTCCTGACGGAGCACCCGGCAGGCCTGGGTCCCGGAGTAGTCGAACTCGCAGGCCTGTCCGATCACGATGGGACCGGACCCGATGATCAGGATGGTCTCGAGGTCAGTACGACGCGGCACGCGCGCTCCTCCGGTGTGCTCGTGGCCGCGACCGCGGCGGGTGATCGTGGTCGGTGCGGCCGTGTGCGACGCTGGGGCCATGAAGTTCGGCTTCGAGCAGCGTTGGACGGCCGATCCCGGGGACGTGCTGGCGGTGTACCTCGACGACGGGTTCTGGTCGTCGCTCGACCACCTCTCGGCGACGAGCGCACCCGAGGTCCTCGAGGTGAGCAGGTCGGCCGCCCGGGCGGTGGTTCGTCTCCGCTACCGGCTCAGCGTCACCCTGCCCGCTGAGGCGTCGCGGTTCATCGACCCCGACGACGTCGCCTGGGTCGAGGAGACCACCTGGGACCTCGCCGCCCGGACGGCTGCGGTCCGGTTCCTCCCCGACCAGGCGGCCTCGCTGATGAAGGCCTCGGCCGAGGCGACCCTGCTCGCCGAGGGCGCCGAGACGCTCCGGCAGGTGAAGGGCGACCTGCGCGTGCGGATCCCGCTGCTCGGGGGCCGGGTCGAACGGGTCGTGGTGGAGGGCATCGGCGACCACCTCGAGGAGGAGGCCGACGCCGTGGCTGCAGCGCTGGGCTGAACGGGTCACCGGCCGCCGTCCATCAGGTCGGCGAACCGCCCGAACAGGTACCGACTGTCGTGCGGGCCCGGGCCCGCCTCGGGGTGGTACTGGATGCCGAACGCCGGCGCGATCGTGCTCCGGAACCCCTCGAGGGTGCCGTCGTTGAGGTTCACGTGCGTGACCTCGATGCCGCTGAGCGAGTCCGGATCGACGCAGTAGTTGTGGTTCTGGCTGGTGATCTCCACGCGTCCGGTCGCCTCGTCACGCACGGGGTGGTTCCCGCCGTGGTGACCGAACGGGAGCTTGTGGGTCGCACCGCCGAGCGCTGTGGCCAGCATCTGGTGGCCCATGCAGATCCCGAAGATCGGCACCTCCCCCAGGAGCGCCGCCACCGTGTCCGGCACGAGCGCCACGGCACCCGGGTCGCCCGGACCGTTGGAGAGGAACACCCCGTCGGGACGCAGGGCGAGGACCTCCTCGGCGGTGGTGGACGCCGGGACCACGTGGACCTCGCCCAGCTCGACCAGCTGCTGGACGATGGTCGCCTTGATGCCCAGGTCCAGCGCGACGATCCGTCGGCCGGCGCCGCCGAGCGCCGGGTGCACCGACACCGACGAGGTGGTCACCGTCGCCACCAGGTCACGGCCGTCGGTCCCGATCGCCGAGGCCGCTGCGTCCCGCAGCTCCCGCTCCGAGGCCGTGCCGAAGGCACCGGGCATGGCGCCGTGATCACGGAGGTGCCGGGTGAGCCGACGGGTGTCGACCCCGGCCACACCGCCGACCCCGTGGGATCGGAGGTACCCGTCGAGGTCGCCGGTCGAGCGGTGGTTGCTGCGACGGCGGGCGAGGTCCCGCACCACCACGCCCGCGCAGTGCACGCTCGGGGCCTCGTCGTCCGCCGGTGTCACGCCGTAGTTGCCGATGTGCGCCGAGGTGAAGGTCACCACCTGCCCGGCGTAGGAGGGGTCCGAGATCACCTCCTGGTAGCCGCTCATCACGGTGTTGAACACGAACTCGCCCGTGCCGAGCCCGCCGGGGAGGTCGGCGCCGATGGCCTCGCCCTCGAAGGTGGTGCCGTCGGCCAGCACGATCGCCGCCGGGGTGGTGCTCACTGCTGTGCCTCCTGGTCGCGGACCACGAGGACGCCCTCGCAGATGGTGTGTCGGACCCTCCCCCGCACCTCACGGCCGACGTAGGGCACGTTGCGGCTGCGGGACGCCCCGCCGCTCGCGTCGATCGTCCACGTGGCCTCCGGGTCGATGACGCAGAGGTTCGCCGGCTCACCGGGAGCCACCGGGCGGCCGTGGCGCTCCATGCGGGCGATCGCCGCCGGTTGCCAGCTCAACCGCGCCAGCACCTCGGCGAGCGGCATCCCGGCCGGTCCGTCGACCAGCTGGGTGATCGCCAGCGCCAGGGCGTACTCGAGGCCGAGCATGCCGGGCGGCGCCTGGTCGAACGGGAGCTCCTTGTCCTCCGGGCAGTGCGGCGCGTGGTCCGTGGCGATCGCCGAGATCGTGTTGTCGGCGAGCCCCTGGGCCACCGCGGCGACGTCCCGGTCGCCCCGGAGGGGCGGGTGCACCTTGAAGGTGGCGTCGTACCCGGCGCAGCAGGCATCGGTGAGCGTGAAGTGGTGGGGCGCGGCCTCGGCGGTGAGCTGCAGGCCACCCGCCCGGGCCGCGGCGATCATCGCCACGGAGCCGGCGGTGGACATGTGGAGGAGGTGCAGGCGGGCACCGGTGAGACGGGCCAGCGCGATGTCGCGCATGACCATCAGCTCCTCGGCCTCGGCGGGCTGGCCGGGCAACCCCAGTCGGGCGCTCCACTCCCCCTCGTGCATGCACGTGCCGGCCGAGAGCGCCGACACCTCGCAGTGCTGGGCCAGCGTCACGTCGAGTCCACGTCCGTACTCCATGGCCCGCCGCATGAGCAGGTCGTCCTGGACCCCCGTGCCGTCGTCGGTGAAGAGCGTGACCCCGAGCGCCGCCATCTCCGCCATCGGGGCGAGCTGCTCCCCCGCCCGGTCCACCGTGATCGCTCCCGAGCTGTGGACGTCGCAGCACGCTGCCCGCCCCAGTTCGAGGACCTCCCGAACGACCGCAGCCGAGTCGATCGCCGGGGTCGTGTTGGGCATGGCGAGCACGGCCGTGTAGCCGCCGAGGGCCGCAGCCCGCGAGCCGGACTCGATGGTCTCGGCCTCCTCCCGACCGGGCTGGCGCAGGTGGGTGTGCAGGTCGACGAGACCGGGCGACACCACGCAGCCGCTGACGTCGAGCACCACGTCGCCGGACAGGTCGGGACCCACGGCGACGACCTCGCGACCCCGGACGACGACGTCGGCGGACCGCTCGCCCGTGGCGTCGACCACCACGCCGCCCCGGAGCACCAGGTCCACGCGGTCGTCACCCCCCGGTCGATCCGGCAACGCCACCCGCTCGATCACGCCTCCACCTCCACGGTCGTCCGCTGGGTGGCCGGATCGAGACGCCCGGGTCCCAGCAGCATGAACAGCACCGCCATCCGCACGGCCACGCCGTTGGCGACCTGCTCGGTCACCACGGCGTTCGGGTGCTCGGCCACGTCCCCGGCGATCTCGACGCCCCGGTTCATCGGGCCGGGGTGCATGATCAAGGCGTGCGACGGGAGGCGGCGCGCCCGAGCGGCCGTCAGTCCGAAGCGAGCCGTGTACTCGCGCACCGTCGGCACGAGCGCCTCCGAGGCACGCTCACGCTGGATCCGCAGCAGGTAGCACACGTCGAGGTCGCCGAGGACCGCGTCGAGGTCCTCGACGACCTCCACGTCCCACGGGGTGAGGTCCGACGGCAGGAGCGTGGGGGGAGCGACCAGGACCACGCTGGCCCCGAGCCGGGTGAAGGCCTCGATGTTGGAGCGGGCCACGCGGGAGTGCACCACGTCGCCGACGATGGCGATGCGGCGACCCTCGAGCCCGCCCAGGTGGTCACGGATGGTGTAGGCGTCGAGCAGCGCCTGGGTCGGGTGCTGGTGCCAACCGTCGCCGGCGTTGACCACCGACGCCTCGGTCCAGCGGGCGATCTGTGCGGGGACGCCCGAGGACCGGTGACGCACCACGATCGCGTCCATCCCCATGGCCTCGATCGTCTCGACCGTGTCCCGGATGGACTCACCCTTGCTCACCGAGGAGCTCGACACGGCGAAGCTCATGGTGTCGGCCGACAGTCGCTTCGCCGCCGAGTCGAAGCTGAGGCGGGTCCGGGTGGAGTCCTCGTAGAACAGCGACACCACCGTCCGGCCCCGCAGCGCCGGCACCTTGGGGATCGACCGACCGCTCACCTCCACCATCGAGTCGGTCAGCTCGAGGATCCCCTCGAGCTCGTCCCGGCTCAGGTCGTCGACGGCGAGCAGGTGCCTCACTGCTTCTGGAGCTCCCCGAGCAGCACGGCGGTCATGGAGACGTCGACGAGCTCGTCCCGCCGGGTCGGCAGGTTCTTGCCCACGAAGTCGGGTCGGATCGGGAGCTCACGGTGACCACGGTCGACCATGACGGCGAGCTGCACCGCCCGGGGCCGGCCGTAGTCGCACACGGCGTCCAGCGCAGCCCGGATCGTCCGGCCGGTGAAGAGCACGTCGTCGACGAGCACGACCGTCTGGCCGTCGAGGTCCACGGGGATGTCGGTGACCTCCTCCGGCAGCAGCGGACGGATGCCGATGTCGTCCCGGTAGAGCGCGACGTCCAGCGTCCCGACCGGCACCTGCGGGTCGTCGGCGGCGAGCTCCTCGATCTCGGCGAGGGCGTCGGCGAGGGCCTGGGCCAGTGCGACCCCACCGGTCTGGAGCCCCACGATCACGAGCCCGTCGAGCCCGAGGTTCCGCTCGAGGATCTCGTGGGCCATCCGACGGATCGCCCGCTCGATCTCCTCGGGGCCCATCACCTGGCTCCGGGCGACGAACACGCCACCGTACGGGCGCGTCATGCGTCGCTCTCGCTCTGCCACCGGCAGTCCTTCCTGTCCGTAGGGGCCTCTCTGGACCCCCTTCACGGTCAGAGGTGGAACGTACCACGCTCCGGGGAGGGCGCGCGCCGGTCCGTCCCGGGCTCAGGACCCGGGGTCCCTCCGGTGCCCGCGGACGTCACGGGCGATCGCCGCGAGGACGCCGTTCACGAACCTCGACGAGTCGTCGGTGCCGTACCGGCCGGCCAGGTCGGTCGCCTCGGACAGGACCACCTCGGTGGGGACGTCGGGCTGGTGCAGGAGCTCGTAGGCGCCGACCCGGAGCACCGTGAGGTCGAGGGCGGGCATCCGCTCGATCGGCCAGTCGACGGACCGGGCGGCCACCAGCTCGTCCAGGGCCACCCGCTCGGCGTCGACGCCTGTCGCGAGCGTCACGGCGTAGTCGTCCGGCGGGATCGCCTGGGCGGCGAGCACGGACGACACCCTCGAGGACTTGGCGTCGGCCTCGTAGAGCAGGTGGACCGCCCGCTCGCGCGCTTCTCGCCGGCCGCCGGCGGTGAGCCGGCCGGAGTCGCTCACGCCCGGGAGATGAACTCGCCGGAGCGGGTGTCGACCTTGATGCGCTCGCCGGGCTCGATGAAGAGCGGGACCTGCACGACGAGGCCGGTCGCCAGGGTCGCGGGCTTCTTGGCCCCGGACACCCGGTCGCCCTGGACCCCCGGCTCCGTCTCGGCGATCTCGAGCTCCACGGACGCCGGGAGGTCCACGCCGATGATCTCGTCGCCGTACATCACGATCATCGCCGTGGAGGAGTCCACCAGGTAGCCCACCCGGTCGCCGAGCACCGACGGCTGGACGGTGAGCTGGTCGTAGGTGGCGTTGTCCATGAAGACGTAGTCCTCGCCGTCGCGGTAGAGGAGCTGCATCTCCTTCTTGTCCACGATGGCCCGCTCCATGCGCTCGCCGGCCCGGAACGTCCGCTCGATCACGGCGCCCGTCCGCACGTTCTTGAGCGTGGTCCGGACGAACGCACCCCCCTTGCCGGGCTTCACGTGCTGGAACTCGACGAGGGTGAACAGACCGTCGTCGAGGTCGAGCGTCATGCCGTTCTTGAAGTCCGACGTGGCGATCTGGGCCATGGCTCCTCCGTCCTGAGCTCGTCGTGGTCAACCGGCCCGGGACACCCGAGCACAGTGCTCAGGCGAGGACCGGGTCCTTCGGGGTCAGCGTGAGCCGGTCGCATCCGTCCTCGGTGACGAGCACGGTGTCCTCGATCCGGACGCCGCCGACCCCGGGGAGGTACACCCCCGGCTCGACGGTCACCACGAAACCGCTCGCCAACGTAGCAGCGGAGCGGGTGGACAACCGAGGCTCCTCGTGGATGTCGAGCCCGACACCGTGTCCGGTGGAGTGCACGAAGGTCTCGCCGAGGCCGGCTGCGTCGATGTGGTCCCGGCAGACGGCGTCCACGACGCTCGCCTCGACCCCCGCGGCCACGGCCCGCACGCCGAGGTCCTGCGCCTCGAGCACGACGTCGAGCATGCGGCGCCGCTCGTCGCCGACGTCGCCCACCGCCACCGTACGGGTCATGTCGGAGTGGTACCCCTCGACGAGCGCACCGAAGTCGACCACCACCAGGTCGCCCTCGACGATGCGACGGTCCCCCGGACGGTGGTGCGGCTTCGCTCCGTTCGGGCCCGAGGCGACGATCGTGTCGAAGCTCTGGTCCTCCGCACCGAGCGCCCGGACCAGCGCGTCGAGCTCCAGGGCGAACTCCACCTCGGTGGGACCCTCGCCGAGACGCGGCCGCAACTCGGCGAACGCCCGGTCGGCGATGTCGCAGGCCGTACGGATCCGGGCCGCCTCGCCGGCGTCCTTGACGAGACGCAGTCCGGCCACGACGCCGGAGGTCGCCACGAGCCGCTCCTCGCCGAGCTCGGCGGCCCAGCGTCGTTGGGCCGACCAGGTGACGGTCTCGGCCTCGAGTCCGACCCGGGAGTCACCGGCTGCGAGCCGACCGAGCAGCTCCTCGGACGGGTCGGTCGAGCAGATGACGACCTCGGCGTCCACACCGGCGTCGCGGAGCTGCTCCTCGGCCTGCGTCCGGTAGCGGCCGTCGCTCACGAACACCGCCGACGACCCGTCCACCAGGAGCACACCGGCCGAGCCGGTGAAACCGGTCAGGTAGCGGACGTTGGTCAGGTCGGCCACCACCAGCGCCTCGCACCCGAGGTCGTCGAGACGCTCGCGGAGTCGACCGATCCGCGGGGCCACGTCCAGCGGCGGCAGGACGCCGGAGGATGCGGTCGGGGTCGAGCCCTCGGTGACGGCCACGGGGTGAGCCTACGCCGCCGCGTTCAGGACCGAGCCTCGAGCAGCCCGATCGCTGCCTCGACGGCCATCGGGTAGCCGGCAGCGCCGAACCCGGCGACCACACCGTCGGCCACGGGGGCCACCACCGAGGTCGACCGCCAGGACTCCCGTCGCTGGGGGTTGGACAGGTGCAGCTCGACGACGACGCCGTCGTAGGCGGCCAGGGCGTCGTGCAGGCTCCAGCCGTAGTGCGTGAGTGCCCCGGCGTTCACCACGACGGCGGCGACGCGCCCGCGGGCGGCGTGGACGGCGTCGACGAGCACGCCCTCGTGGTTGGACTGGACGTGCTCGAGCTCGCAGCCGTGCGCACCCGCGGCGAGACGGGCCGAGGCGACGAGCTCCTCGAGGGTCGTGTGGCCGTAGATCTCCGGCTCACGCTCCCCCAGCAGGTTGAGGTTGGGCCCCGACAGCAGCAGGACGATCCGATCGGTCACGACACGACCTCCAGGGTGCGACGGACGAGCGAGGGGTCGACGTCGGTGACGACCTCGAGGCCGTCGGGACCGTCGAGCACGAAGGTCAGCCCGCCCTCGAGGACCTTCTTGTCGCGGCCCATGAGCTCGACCAGGGCGTCGCCGTCGAGCCCCGGGGGCACGGTGGTGGGGAGTCCGTAGCCGTCGACCACCCGACGGTGCTCGGCGACCACGTCGGCGTCGACGCGCCCGAGCGCCGCTGCGAGCTCGGCTGCGAACACCAGGCCGACGGCGACGGCCTCGCCGTGGCGCAGGCCGTGGCCACCGGCGATCTCGAGCGCGTGGCCGAGGGTGTGCCCGTAGTTGAGGAGCGCCCGGCGGCCGGCCTCCCGCTCGTCCTGCGCGACCACCTCCGCCTTGATCTGCACGCACCGGGCGACACGGGCGGCGAGGGGCAGGTCGTCGAGCCGACCGCCACCGAGCCAGTGGTACTTGGCGAGCTCACCCAGGCCGCAGCGCCACTCCCGCTCGGGCAGCGTCCGGAGGGTCTCGGTGTCGCACAGCACGGCTCGGGGCTGCCAGTACGCGCCGACCAGGTTCTTGCCCTGGGGGAGGTTCACGCCGGTCTTGCCGCCCACGGCGGCGTCGATCTGCGCCAGCAGCGTGGTGGCCACGTGCACCACGTCGAGCCCCCGGTGGTAGACCGCGGCGGCGAATCCGGCCACGTCGGTCACCAGACCACCGCCCACGCCGACCACGCAGTCCGCTCGGGTCAGGCCCCACTCGGCGAACGACTCGCACAGCGACCCGACGGTGCCCAGGTGCTTGTGCTCCTCGCCGTCCCCCAGCTCGAAGGTGCGCTGCTCCAGTCCCGAGTCCACCGTCACGCCGATCGTCGGCTGGGTGACCACCGCCGCACGACGGGCCCGTTCCGGGACGACGGCACCGAGCCGGTGGCGCACCCCGTCACCGACGAGGACGGTGCTGGTGCGGCCGTCGCCCAGGTCGATCGAGACCCGGTACTCCCCCGCCGCCACCTCGGCGAACTCGACCTCACCCACCGGTCACCTCCTGCACGACCAGCCGGGCCACCTCAGCCGGGTCCAGACCGTCGGTCTCCACCACGTGCGTCGCCACCTCGGCGTAGAGAGCCTCCCGCTCGGCCTGCTGCGCGCACAAGGTGGTTCTCACGTCCTCGGACAACAGCGGTCGCTCGGCCGTGCCCGAGGCGAGCCGCTCGACGAGTCGGTCGACGGGCGTGCGGAGCCACACGACCCGACACCGACGACGGAGTCGGTCACGGTTCGTCGCTGCGAGCACGACACCTCCGCCGGTGGCCACGACCGACGCCGGGCCGTCCAGTGCGGCGGCGAGCGCTGCGGACTCCAGCCTCCGGAAGCCGGACTCGCCCTCGTCCCGGAAGATCTCACGCACCGAGCGGCCGCTCGCCGCCGAGATCCGCTCGTCGAGGTCGACCACCGCCACGTCCAGGGCGGCCGCCACGAGCGGGGCGACCTCGGTCTTGCCCGAACCCGAGAGCCCGACGAGCGCCACGTGCTCCCGGGCGTCGGCCGGCACCGTGGTCAGACCACCACCACGCCGGCGCCGCCGACGAGTTGGCTGATGGCCCCCTGCAGCGGGATCTTCGGACAGGAGTGGGCCTCGAGGAGAACCGTCGATCCGTCCCGTTGCTGGATCACGAGCGCCGTGGACTCCGACTGGATCCGGGTGCTGATCCTGAACCGGGCCTCGTCGGGGTTCTGGGCCTCGATGGAGACGACCTCCGACCACGGGATCGTGAGCGCCACCCCACGACCGACCACCTCCACGGACTGCCGGGTGATCGTGCCGACGCACTTCTTGCGCTTCCGCTTGTTCGACGGGTGGCCGCCGAGGTAGGTCACGTTCTCGATCACGAGCGCGTGGTCGTCACCGATCTCGCCGGGCGCCCCGGGAATCTGCTCCGCCGGGTCGCGCAGCCACTCGGGGAGGGCTGCGTCCTTCGGCAGCGCTCCGGTCGAGGCCACCTCCGCCGGGAGGTCGCGACCCGGGAGGACCGGCACCTCCCCGACGGCCGTCGCGGCCGCCTCGACCGTTCCGACCGGCTCGACGGCGCCCGTCGTGAACGGGGCGGACGGGGTCGGGGTGAAGGCGACCGGTGGGGCCGCAGCGGTTCCCGTCGGGACCACCGGGACCTGCTCCGTCGGAACGACCGGTGTCGACGGGGCCGGCACCGGAGCGACGGGCCCGGGCGTCGGCGCGACCGGCTCAGCCACCGGAACCACATCGACGACCGGCGTGGGAACCGCCGCGGCAGCGGCGACCGGTGCCGGTGCGATCGGGGCGGGGGCGATCGGGGCGGGGGCGACCGGCTCCGGTG
>CAIQNH010000041.1 GCA_903873135.1 uncultured Actinomycetes bacterium | reverse complement strand
TCCAGCAGGTCACCCCACGTGCTGGTGTCGCCTGACACGGGGATCCCGATGGTGGTCCCCGGGAGCGTCACCGAGCCGGAGGCGTAGTAGGTGTTCACCGCGTCGAAGCCGGCCTGTGCCGCGAGGTGGACGAAGAGCGGAACCTCCACGTGCGCCACGATCGCAGCGTCGTACGGTGTGCCCCGGATGGTCCGGGCGCCGGTCGGGCCCAGCACCTCGGCCCAGTCGGTCGTCGGGATCCCGAAGCTCAGCGTCGAGGCGTCGAACTTCAGGGGGGCGAACGTGTAGAGGAGCGGTCGGCCACCCTGGTGGGCGCTCCGGTGGAACGCCGGGTGGCTCCCGTAGGTGTCGATCAGGTGCACGACCCACGACCGGGCCTCGGTGGCGGAGCCGAACCCCGGTTCCAGCAGGAACGTGACCTCCAGTCCGTGACGGTCTGCGGCCTCGAGGACGCCGGGCGTGGCCCGGTCCTCGTACGAGCCCGGGCCCCACCAGGAGACGACGACGACGTCGATCCCCGCACCGGCGATCTGCTCCATCTGACGGTCGACGGTCGCTGGGTCGTTGCTGCTGTAGAGGCCACCCTCGGGCCAGAATCCGGCACCGATGTCGTCGGGGGCGACGGCCATCGCCCCGGTCGGCCGGTTGGTTCCGTCGAGCACCGGGTGGGTCCAGTGGTGGTACTCCCCGTCGGTCTCCGGAGTGCCGAACCACGGGTAGTACGTGATGTGGACCTCGGGCTCCGCGTCCGATGGTGGGGCGGGTGGTCGCTGCGTGCACGCTGCGACGGCGAGGGCCACCACGAGGGCCGGGATCACGACCGCAGCCCGCGCGTGCCACCTGCTCAGGAGTCCGCGGGTGGTGCGTCGGGGTGATCTCGGCACCTCACGACCGTACCGCTGGGAGGCAGCCCGGCCGGTGGGTGACGCCGGCCCGGCTCAGGTGCCCAGGTGGGTCCCGAGCCAGTCGAAGACCACCTCGTTGCGGTACTGCGGTGCCATCGGGGCGTCGTGGAGCTGCGCGCCCTGTCCGTAGGTGAACGTGCGCAGTTGCTTCTCCGTCGACCCCAACCCGTCGAGGACCTGCTGGGCCTGCGGGTTCAGGGCGTCGCCGTCGTACCTCGTGACGAGGAACGGCACCGTGATCCGGCCCAGGAGGTCGGTGACGGTGAACTCCTGCATCCTGCGGGAGATGGCGTACCAGTCGGAGGGCACCTGGCCGGCCCGGACCTGCTGGAGCGCCTCCCTGGTCCAGATCTCGAGTCGCTTCTTGAGCTCGAAGGTCTGCTCCGGTGTGGAGCCCTTCACGATGACGTCGTTCCACGTGGTGTTGACGGTCTGCTCGTCACCCTCGGCGGAGTCCTGCACGATCGGCGGGAACTCGAGGAACGGGTCCTCGATGCCCGGATCGGCCACCACCGCGGCCAGTCGCGGCTCGAACGCGGCGGCCCGGGCCACGAGCGCTCCGCCGAAACTCCACCCGGTGAGGGCGATCTTCGACGCGTCGACGTCGGAGCGCTCGGCGAGGTAGTCGACCACCGGGGTGATCACCTGCTCCCAGTCCGGCCGGAACGGCTCCTGGCGGACGAAGAGCAGCTCACCCTGTCCGGGTCCGGTCAGGATCAGCGAGTGGTAGCCCCGCTCCTGGGCGGCCTGGGCGCCGTAGGCCCAGAGGTCCACGTTCTGGGCGTCGCTGCCGTTGTTGAGGATCACCGTGGGGCGTCTGCCCGACCCGGGTGCGCGGACGAACCACGCCGGCAGGGTCTGGCCCTCGTACGGGATCTGCACCTGCTCGAGGGGCGGGTCCATGAGGGTCGCCGCCTTCGTGAAGGCGGCGTCCATCTTCTGGAACACGGCCTCCTCGGCGTTCGGCGTGCTGGTGCCGAGGACGAAGAAGAGCGCCTGGTTGTAGTACTGGGCGACCCGCATCAGCTGCGACCGTGCGGTGACCCGGTTGCCGTTGCGGACCGCCTCGTCGGCCCACGACGCCACCTGGTTCCCCATGGCGATGAACGCGTCGTACACACTCTGGAACGTGGCGCCGCCGGGGGCGGCGTTCGCCTGGTTGACCGCCGTGACCACCTCGCCGACCTCGGCGTTCAGTCCGGCACCACCGAGCGCGAACAGGATCTGGAAGTTGAGCGCCGGGTCGCTGAAGAGCTGCAGGCCGCCCGCTCCGGCAGCCGGCGGGGCCACGGTCGGCGCGAGGGTGTCCACCGTGTACGGGCCGAGCGGCGTCGTGGTCGAGCTCGACTCGTCTGTCGTGCACGCCGCCAGGGCGGCCACGGACAGCGACGCGGCTCCGGCGACGAGGTGGCGGCGGCTGAGCCGTGCCGTGCCCGACTCGGCTGACGCCGGTGCGTCGGTGGTGGTGTCGGGGCGGTGACTCTGGTGCACGGTGGCCTCCCGGGTCGGGCAGTACCGTCCAGGTGGACGACTCCCAGGAACGCTACCGAGGGGAGCGGCCGGTCCCTCAGGCCCCGGCGACGGGAGTGAGCTCGAACACCGGGATCCGTCGCTCGGTCCCCGCCTGGTACGCGTCGTAGTCGGGCCAGACGCTGCTGGCCCGTTGCCACCAGGCGTCACGCTCGTCGCCGTCGACCTCGCGGACGTCGAACTCCCGGACCTCGGCACCGTCCTGGAGGCGTGCGAGCGGCAGTGCCCGCAGGTTGTGGACCCACTGCGGGTTCGTCGGAGCGCCACCCATCGAGCCGATGACGGCGTAGCGGCCGTCGCCGTCGGCGACGCGCACCAGCGGGGTCTTGCGCACGTTGCCGGAGCGGGCGCCGATCGTCCACAGGATGATCCAGTCGTCGCCGACCATCGGGCTGGGTTCGCTCCCGGCGGAGCGTTCGTAGAGCTCGACCTCCTGGGCGATCGGCTCCCAGGGGCTCGGTTCGTACGGTGCGTCGAAGGGTGACACGGGACCTCCTCGGGGTCGGCCTCACCGTAGCCCCGTCCGATCGGGCGTCGATGGGGCGGCGAGTCGGCTCGGACCTAGTGTGGGGTCCCGTGACGGTGAGCGAGGCCACCCACCCGGTCCGGCTCGGGTTCCTGCCCGAGGCCCAGGCGATCGACGACCCGGACCACCCCGGTCTCCGGCGCGCCGGACCCCGGGCCGCGGCGCCGTACGGCGACGACCGGGTGGAGTTCCACCGGTGCCCGGCGGTCGACCTGCTCCGGTCCGATCCCGGCGATCTCGACCTGCTGGGTGCCGGGTTCGACTCGGTCGACCTCTCGGGGCTCGAGGTGCTCCAGCAGACCTGCGCTGCGGTGCTCGACGCCGGCCGGATCACCGACGCCCAGGCCGCAGCGATCCGTGCGTCGCTCGACGGTGCTGTGCTCCCCGCAGCGCACGGACCCGACCTGCGGGTCCTCCACATCGCCGACGAGGGGCTCATCATGCGGACGGGGGGTCCGAACGGCCGGTCGCTGGTCGGTCCCCGCTCCACGGGGATGAACGGGCACGGTCAGGCCGTCTCGATCCACGTGGACCAGGACGTCTTCGGCACGCCGCTCGAGCAGGTGATGGACGGTCGGGCCCCGTCGTTGTTCGCCCACGAATCACCCGACGGTGCCAACCGGGACTCGACCCTGCTCCTGGTGAACCTCTGGATCCCGCTCCGACAGCAGGTCCAGCCCCTCGTGCTCGCCGACGGACGCAGCGTCGACCGGCGCCGCCACCAGCTCCGCTACGGCCTGCCCACCGGGACGTTCCTCGAACGCGACGAGGACCAGCTCGTGAACGACATCTACACCCTGCTCCACGACACCGGGCAGCGGTGGTACTTCCGGTCCGACATGGACCACCGGAGCGCGTGGGTGTTCAACACGCTGAGCACGCCGCACGGTGCCGGCGTCCTGCCCGGCGAGGACGTGGCGGAGCAGTGCTTCGTCGCGCTCGAGTCGCTCGAGGAGGCTGTTCTCGCTGCGGACGAGGAAACGCTCGGAGCGGCGCTGTCCGGGGTCGCCGGGGCCACCCTGCCTGCGGACACACCGCCGGCGCTCCGCTCGGCGGTGGGGGAGATGTTCCGCCTGCTCGACCTCGTGGCGTCGGACGGGCCGTCCGAGGCCTGGGTCGAGGCGTCGCGGGTCGCCCGCGGCCGGGTGGTCCGGTCGTCGCTCGAGATGCGGATGGTGGTCACGGTCGATCCGGGCCGCACGGCGTGAGGCGCCCTGCGGTCGTCCGGTCGACGAGGTGAGCTCGCCGATCCGCACCTGGCTGCCGTCGACACCGGACGACTGGACGCTGGTGACGGCCCGCCGGGTCGGCCCGTTCCTCGGGGCCGCGACGTACCGGCGACCGGACGGACTCGAGGTCCACTGGTCCTCCCGCGGGCACCGCAAGGGGCATCCGATCCGTTCGATCGGTCCGAGCCGACGCCCCGGCCGGGTCCGTCCGCACACGTGGTGGATCGCCGGGCTGTTCTCCGCCGGCTCGCTGTGCTTCGCGCTCGGGTCCTTCCCGCCGTACCTCGACGCGGTCGACGAACTGGTCGACGGCGTCACGTTCTTCGTCGGCTCGATCGGCTTCACGGTCGCGTCGCTGCTGTGCTTCCTCGAGGCGTCGGGGCGCTTCGACTCCGAGACCTCCCGGGCGCTCGCTCCACCGGGCCGACCATTGGTCAGGCTGGAGTCGGCGGGCTGGTGGTCGGCGATCGTGCAGTTCGCCGGGACGATCTGGTTCAACGTCATGACCCTGCGCGCCGTCGTCCTCCCCCCGTCCACGCCCGGCGTCGACCGGCTCGTGTGGCGTCCGGACCTGCTCGGATCGGGCTGCTTCCTCGTGGCGAGCTACCTGGCGTGGGCCGAGGTCCGCGCCGAGCCGACCGGGGTGCCGGGCCGGGAGGTCTCCCGGTGGGTGGCGGTGCTCAACCTGCTCGGCTCGGTCGCGTTCGGGGTGTCGGCCGTCGGCGCGTTCACCCTGCCGTCCACCGACGACGTGGTCAGCTTCCGCCTGGACAACGGCGGGACCTTCGTCGGGGCGATCTGCTTCCTGGTGGCCGCCGTGCTGCTGGTCCCGGAGGCGCGGCGCATGGGGTCCGAGGGGTGAGCCGTCCCCGCCGGGGCTGACCTAGAGTCCGCTCGTCGTCGGTGAGTCGGAGAGGGGAGACCTGGTGCTGCTGGACGCCCTGCGGGAACTGCGCGGAGACGCCCCGGCCGTCGTCGACGCCCGGGGCGCCACCACCTGGGTCGAGCTCGACGACCACGTGACCCGGCTCGTCCACGCGCTCCGGGACCGGGGCCTCGAGCCCGGCGACTGCGTCGTGGCGATGCTCGGCAACCAGGTCGAGCTGGTGGAGCTGTCCCTGGCCTGCGGCACCGGCGGCTGGGTGCTGGTACCCCTCAACTGGCACTGGGTGCCCCGCGAGGTCGCGTACGTGCTCGCCGACGCCGAGCCGGCGGCCGTGGTGGTCGACGGACGGTTCGCCTCGGTGGTCGCCGAGGCGGTCGCGCAGGTGCCCGTCGGTGTCCGGATCGGGGTGGGAGACGACCGGCCCGAGGACTTCGAGTCCTGGGACGAGCTCCTCGCCTCCGGTCGCTCGGACCCGGTGGAGGACGGGGTGAAGGGCGGTCCGATGTTCTACACCTCGGGCACCACGGGACACCCCAAGGGGGTGCGGTCCGCGCTGACCGCGGTCGGCGGTCCGCCCGAGATGCTCACGCTGATGGCGCACGCCATGGGCCCGGCCCTGGGCACCCCACCCGTCGGACCGGACGACGACGAGTTCCCCGTCCAACTGGTGTGCGGCCCCACCTACCACTCTGCGCAGTGGGTGTTCACGGTGTTCACGCTCCTGTGCGGGGCGACGGTGGTGCTCCAGCACCGCTTCGACGCTGCCGAGCTGCTCGAGCTCGTCGACGAGCACGGGATCACGAACCTGCACCTCGTCCCCACCCAGATGTCGAGGCTGCTCGACCTACCCGACGAGCGGCGGGAGGCGTTCGACGGTGGCTCGTTGCGCTCGGTCCTCCACGGTGCGGCGCCGTGCCCGCCGTCGGTCAAGCGGGCGGTGATCGAGTGGTGGGGTCCCGTGGTCACCGAGTACTACGGCGGGACCGAGGGGGGATTCCTGGCGGTGATCAGCGCCGAGGAGTGGCTGGAGCGTCCCGGCAGCGTGGGCCGACCCCTGCCGGTCGTCGAGGTGAGGATCGTCGGGGACGACGGCTGCGAGCTGGCTCCCGGCGAGACCGGCGAGATCTGGTTCCGCAACCTGCTCGGCTCGGACTTCGAGTACCACCGTGCGCCCGACAAGACGGCCGCAGCGCACCGCGAGGGAGGCTTCGGGACCCTCGGTGACGTGGGCCACCTCGACGAGGACGGCTACCTCCACCTGTCGGACCGGAAGATCGACATGGTGGTCTCGGGAGGAGTCAACATCTACCCGGCCGAGGTCGAGGGAGTCCTCGCCGAGCACCCGGCCGTGGCCGACGTCGCAGTCTTCGGGATCCCCGACGACGACATGGGAGAGTCGGTCCACGCTGCGGTGTCGCTCCGGTCCGGACGGTCGTGGGACGAGTCGCTCCGGGCCGAGCTCGACGAGTGGTGTCGGGCGAACCTGGCGGGGTTCAAGCGGCCGCGGAGCTACGAGGTCCACGACGAACTGCCCCGGGTCGAGGCGGGCAAGCTCGCCAAGCGACAGCTCCGTGACCCCTGGTGGGTCGGTCGCGACCGCTCGATCTGAGCGGCGGGGTCAGCGGTCGCGCATCCCTCGGCCGCTCCGGATGCGTTCGACGTGGCGCTCCACCCGGGCCGCCCGGGTGGATGCCTGCTTCGCCCCGGAGACGTAGAGGTTGTACTCGCGACGTCGCCCCGGTGTCAGCGCCCAGAAGGCCGCGGCCAGGTCGGGGTCGGCGTCCAGTCGGACCCGCAGTTCCTCGGCCAGCTCCTGCTCGGGCGCGGGTCCGACCGTCAGACCGGCCTCCTCGACGGCGATCGCCTCGGCCACGTAGGCGCGCACCGTGTCCGCGAGCCGTTCCACGTCCTCGACCGAGCGGAAGCACATGCGTCGGGCGGAGCGGGAGTTCGGACCGTTCGGCTCGAGCACGCCCGCAGGGTCGGCCAGGAGCTCGCCCTTGAAGAACCCCAGGATCAGCGAGTCCCGCAGCTCGCCGAGGATCACGACGTTGTGACCGTCGTGGGTGTAGCAGGGCTGACGCCACTTCCAGTCCTCGGTGAGTTCGGTGGACAGGAGCACTCCCCGCAGCGCCGCCATCTCGGCGGACCACCGCGTCGAGGCCCGGATGCACTCGTCCACTCGTTCGTCCACCGGACCTCCCTGGTTCGGGACGCATCGTACGCACGAGCTCCCGCCGGGTACGATCACCGACGACCCCGCACCGGGTTCCGAACGACAGGAGCGACCCATGTCCGACACCCCGACCGACGCCGAGGCGACCGTGATCACCGACGGAGCGAACACCCTGTTCGTGGCCGACTTCAGCGAGACCGACACGGCCTGGGAGGCCTACGAGCTGCTGAAGGGCCTCGAGGACGGGCGGAACCTCAAGATCGAGGGCGTGCTGGTCGTGGCCAAGGACGACGCCGGCCAGATCGAGGTCCAGAAGGTGACGGACCACAGCACCCGGTCGGGGCTCGCCTGGGGCGTGGTGGGCGGCATCGCGCTCGGCATCCTCTTCCCGCCGTCGATCATCGGCAGCGCCGCCGTGCTCGGTGCCGCCGGTGCGGCGGTCGGCAAGGCCCGTGAGGTCCACCACCGCTCGGAGCTGGCCGACGAGCTCGACGCCGTGATCGAGCCGGGCCACTCGGGGATCATCGCCCTCGTGTCGGACCCGCAGGTGATCGAGATCCGCAAGGCGCTCGACAAGGCCGACCGGATCGTGGAGCAGGCCGTCGACAAGGCGCTCGCCGAGGACATCCGGGCTGCCGCCAAGGAGGCCGAGGGCGACGCCTGAGCCCTCAGCAGCGGTAGGTCCGCTCAGCGGTCCCTGCGAACAGCGACTCGAGGTCACCGGGCGGTAGTCCCCGGCAGATCGTCGCGTACGACTCGAACAGCTCCTCGAGGGTGCAGTGGAGTCCGTCCACGGGGAAGTTGCTCCCGAACATGCAGCGGTGGGGGCCGAACGCCTCGATCGCACCTGTGATCCAGGGGGCCAGCGTGTCGGGCGCCACCGAGCCGAGCGGCATGGCCAGGCCTGAGAGCTTGCAGACGACCCGGTCCCCGAGCCCGGCCAGGGCCGTGATCCCGTCGCGCCACCTGGTGAACTCCGCCTCGGAGCCGTCCGCTGGCCAGCCGGCGTGCTCCACGACCACGACCAGGTCGTCGACGCTCGCGAGGTCTCTGGCGGCCTCGGTGAGCTGGTGGCTGCGGACCATGAGGTCGAGGACGAGGCCGCGATCCCGTAGTGCCTGGAGCACCGCTGGGTCGGGGACGGGACGGTCCGTGCGTCCCATGGGTCGGACGCCGCGGAAGCGCTCGGCGGCGAGCTGCGCGTCGATCTGCTCGACGATCTCGGACACCGGAGCGGTGGGGACGTAGCCGCCGACGATCGCGACCGGCTGACCGTCGCTCCCGGCCAGGCGGTCGAGTTCCAGCGTCTCGGACACCGAGTGCACTCCGGTCGCCGCCGCCACGTTGACGAGACCGACCACGTTCCATCCCGAGGACTCGGCACGGTGGGTCGCTGCGTCGAAGCGTCTGGCCATGCCGGAGGTGTCACCGAGGCCGAGATCGACCGACCCGCCGAGGTACGGGTACCAGTCGGTTCGGGCCGGGTCCCACAGGTGGACGTGGGCGTCGACGATGCGTTCCGGTCGGCTCGTCACCGGTCGCCCGCCTCGCCGAGGGCCAGGCGCAGCGCCGGGTCGAACCACTGGGGGACACCCGCCTCCCCGATGACGACGCTCGAGCCGGCTCGCGGATGCCGGTAGATGCCGACCCACCCGTCCTCGGCGAGCAGGTGGGCACCGTCGAGCCCCACGGCATCAGGGTGGACGCAGAGGTGCCCGACCAGGTCGGCGAGGGGTCCGTCGCTCCCGTCGCGGAACTCCACGACAGCGGCCGTCATCCGGCGGCTGGTCGCTCCGCCGGCCGCCCGGGCCAGCTGGGCTGCGGCCTGCGCCCGACTCCGGCCGCCGCTGGAGTCCGCGGGGATCACGCTGACGAGCCGGAGGTCACGGCCTTGTCCGACGGCGAGCTCGGCGGCGGCCCGGACCCAGGCGGCGTCGGTGCGGATGCGCTCGCTCAGACCCTCGTGGGAGTCGAGCACACCCCGCCAGTCGTCCTCGTCGATGTTGGTGGGTGGCCGGCCGACGAGGACGACCACGGCGTCCAAGGGTCCTGCCGACGCGTCCAGCTCGGCGAGGACCGCTGCTGCCTCAGTCGGGCGAGCGACGACTTCCGCATCGACGGGGACCGCCTGCTCGACCCCACGGGCCCGGAGGGCGGCGAGGATCGCCGCGGCTGGGGTCCCGGTTCCTCCGGAGATGACGGCGATCCGGGCTCCGGCTCCGGTGGCGGTCCCGTCCGGTTCCGGAACGTCGAAGCGCTGGTTGGCGCCGCCGGTGGTGTCCTGTCGCTGGTGCGCCGGAACGAACGCGCCGCTGACTACCTGGTCGAGCACCGCCACCCGGGTCTCGGGGTCGCTCACACCGACGGCCTCGACCAGTCGGGGTGGATCCACGGCGGCCACCTCGGTCCCGGCGCAGAACACCACCCGGCCGCGGAGCCAGTCGGACTCGTCCCGGACGAGCGCGGCGGCGACTGGAGCGACCTGCTCGGGTGTTGGCATCCCCGTGCCCAGTCGGAGCCCACCGCTGGTCGGACCGATGGTGCTCCGTCCGGCTCGTGCCGACAGGGCGGCAGTCACCATCCGGGTCATGGCGATCGGCGAGAGGGCGTTCACGGAGACGCCGCTCGGTGCGACGGCACCGAGCTCCCAGGTCAGCGCCGCCACGGCCCGCTTGGCGCAGCTGTAGGCACCGGCGTCACCGGGCCGCCATCCGGCACCGGAGGTGACCCCGAGGATCCGACCTGTACCTGCTGCGGCCATGTGTCCGAGCGCGGCGCGCAGGACGTGCAGGTACCCGTCGAGGTGGACCTCGAGCACCGCGCGCCAGTCCTCGTCGGATCCGGTCGTCAGGCTCGTGGGCCGGGTGATCCCCGCCACGTTCACCAGGACGTCGAGACGCCCGTGCTCGTCGACCAGGTCGGCGAGGAGTCGATCGATCTGCGCCGGGTCGGTGACCGATGCCGCGGACGCCTCGGCGGACCCGCCGGCGGCGACGATGCGGTCCGCCGTGGTCGGCTCGACGAGCAGGTCGGTCTCGGACCGTCCCTCGAGGGAGACGAGCGGGTCCACGGTGACGACGTGGGCACCGGTCCGGGCGAGCTCCTCGGCGAGCGCCGCGCCGATGCCTCGACCACCTCCGGTGACCACGGCCACGCGACGACCGCTCATGCCGGCTCCTCGGCCACGTCGAGCTCGAACCCCTCGAACCTCCCCTCGGCCAGCCAGGAGCGCAGCAGGTCCCGGTAGCCGAAGAAGTCGCCGAAGCCACCCCCGTAGTTGCCGTTCCTCGGGTTCATCGATGCGGGGTCGCCCTCGTTGTTGATGCGCGAGGGCGTGCAACTCGACAGGAACCGGGTTCCATCGACGTGGCGCTCCAGGATCCGTTGACCCCAGTCGTCCTCGGCGACCTCGCTGACGTCGAAGCTCCGCACACCGGCCTCGCGGAGCGCCAGGATCGTCGCAGCGACGAACTCTGCGCCCAGCACTGCCAGGTGCGTGTAGTTCACGGTCACGACCGCTTGCTGGCCCGGTGCCGGCATGATGAACAGGTTGGGGAAACCACGGGTGGTGACGCCGAAGAGGCTGGCGGCGCCGTCAGCCCACTTGGCGGCGAGGGTGGTTCCGTGGCGGCCCACGACCTCGTGGCCAGCGCGCTGATGGATCGGGGTGAGCTCTGGCTCGAAGCCGCTGGCGAAGACGATGCAGTCGACCTCGTACTCCCGTCCGTCGGCGACGAATCCGCGTTCGGTGACCTGCTCGATGCCGGCGGGAGCGTGGACCAGCTCGACGTTGGGCCGGTTGAACGCACGCAGGTACTCGTCGTGGAAACACGGACGCTTGCAGCGGTACCGGTAGTAGGGCTTGAGGAACTCGGCCGTGTCGGCGTCCTCGACCACCTCCTCGACGCGGCGGCGGTGGTCCTCCATCACCCGGAAGTCGAGGTCCTCCATGCTGTGGACGAAGTCCTCGCCCGACTGACCCGCCTCCTTGCGGGGGTTGACGACCCTCGCGTAGTCGTGGGTCCACGCGTCGTCGACCAGGTTCTCCTCCACGGGGAGTCCGGCCATGACCGACTGGAAGTTGTCCATCCGGTCGGCCTGCCAGCCCGGGCGGAGGCGCTCGGTGAAGGTCTCGTTGGTCGGGCGATTGTCCCGAACGCCGATCGCAGACGGCGTGCGCTGGACGACGTACACCCGTCGGGCTGCGGCGCCGAGGGGGTCGACGCACTGGATCCCGGTGGCACCGGTCCCGACCACGGCCACGACCTGGTCCTGCAGCTGGTCCATGGGTTCGTCGGGGCTGCCGCCGGTGTAGCCGTAGTCCCACCTGGCGGTGTGGAACGTGCGACCCCGGAACTCCTCGAGTCCGGGGAGGTCGGGAATCTTGAGTCGGTTCAGGATCCCCACGGCCAGGACGTGGTACCTCGCCCTGAGGAGGTCGCCCCGGTCGGTGGTGACGTGCCAGCGGGCGGCCTCGTCGTCCCACTCGGCGCTCTGGACGGCGGTGTGGAACAGCGCACCGCGCCGAAGGTCGAACCGATCGGCGACTGCGTCGAGGTGGGCGTGGATCTCCTGACCCGACGCGTAGCGGTCTCGGGGGACGTACCCGAGTTCCTCGAGCAGCGGCATGTAGATGTAGGACTCCACGTCGCACATGACCCCGGGGTAGCGGTTCCAGTACCACGTGCCACCGACGTCACCGGCGACGTCGACCAGTCGGACGTCCTCGACGCCACGGGTCCGGAGTCCATGAGCCACGAGCAGGCCAGCGATCCCTGCTCCCACGACCAGTACCTCGACGTCGGACTGGACTGGGTCTCGCTCCCGGACGGGCGTGAAGGGGTCGCGGAGGTAGTGGCGGAGATCCGGGTCCCGCTCGAGATCGAGGGTCGCTGTCCGACCCGGCACCAGACGCTTGTCGCGCTCGGCCCGGTACTTTGCTCGTACGGCCTCTCGGTCGTACCCACCGGGTGATGCTGGCTGCTTCTCCTCGGCCACCTGACGAGTCTGTCAGGTTCAACGGATCCCGGCGGATCTGGCCCTCTCAGCGGTCGAGCGCCGCGCCCCGGAACTCGCCGTCCTCCCGCCAGGTGCGGATGATCCCGACGTAGTCCACGAGGCTCCCCGTGTAGGTCAGGTTGCGTCGTGCGTTGGGATTGTTGCCCTGCTCGCTGTTGTAGTAGCCGGGTGTGCAGCTGAGCGAGTAGTTGGCGATGAGACCCGCTGTGCGGAGCAGGGTCGTGTGCCACTCCTCCTCGGCCTCGGGGGTGGCCTCGATCGTCCGGATGTCGGAGTCGAGGCAGGTCGAGATGATCCACGCCACGTGCGCCGCCGACTCCGAGAGGAAGTGCAGGAAGTTCGTGCCGAACCCGGCCTGGACGATGCTGATCATGCACAGGTTGGGGAAGTCGGCGGTGAGCACCCCGTGGAGCGTGTGTGCGCCGTCGTGCCAGCGCTCGCTCATGCGGACGCCGCCGCGGCCGACCGGGTCGAAGCCCAGCCGGTGGGTCAGGTCGGTCGTGACCTCGAAGCCTGAGGCGAACACCAGCACGTCGACCGGGTACTCCACGCCGTCCACCACGACGCCGGTGGGGGTCACCCGCTCGACCCCCCGGCCCTCGGTGTCGACCAGGTGTACGTTCGGCCGGTTGAAGGCGGGCAGGTAGTCGTCGTGGAAGCAGACCCGCTTGCAGTGCTTCCCGTACCACGGCTTCAGTCGTTCGGCCGTCTCGGGGTCCTCCACGATCTCGTCGACCCGACGCCTGAGCGCCTCCATCGTCTCGAAGTCCGAGCGCTCCAGTCGTTCGGCGTCCTCGGGTGTCCGACCGGCGGTCTGGGTGTCGTCCCACATCACCTCGGTCCAGCCGTCGGCGACCAGGTCCACCTCGGGGTGCTTGCCCGTGACGGCCTCGGTGAAGTTGCGGATGCGCTCGGACTGCCAGCCGGGCTGGAGGCTCCGGAACCACGCCTCGTCGGTCGGCCCGTTGTTGCGGGGCCCGACGGCGGACGGTGTCCGTTGGAAGACGTAGACCTCGGCGGCGGCGTCGGCGAGCTTCGGCACCGCCTGGACGGCGGTGGCGCCGGTGCCGATGATCCCCACCCGTAGGTCCCCGAGTCGGTCCATCGGCTCGGTGGGCCCGCCACCGGTGACGTCGTAGTTCCAGCGGCTCGTGTGGAACGCCCGGCCGGCGAAGGTGTCGATGCCCGGGATGCCGGGGAGCTTCGCCTTGGAGAGGATCCCCCCGGCGGTCACGAGGAACCTGGCTCGGAGCACGTCACCGCGGTTGGTCGTCACCACCCAGCGTCCGCTGTCGTCGTCCCAGACCGTCTCGTCGATCTCGGTCTGGAAGAGGGCGTGGTCGTACAACCCGAACCGCTCGCCGATCTGCTGGCAGTAGGCGAAGATCTCCGGTGCCGACGCGTACTTCATGGTCGGCATGTACCCGGTCTCCTCCAGGAGCGGGAGGTACGTGTAGGACTCGACGTCGCACATGCAGCCGGGGTAGCGGTTCCAGTACCAGGTGCCGCCGAAGTCGCCGGCCTTGTCGATGACCACGAAGTCGTCGACGCCTCGGTCGAGCAGCCGGACCGAGGTCAGCATCCCGGCGAAGCCCGCGCCCACCACGACCACGTCGGTGTCCCGCGTGACCGGTTCCCGGCTGTGGTCGGGGTCGGCGAACGGGTCACGGTCGAGGTCGGCGAAGTCGCCGACCAGCTCCTGGTACTGCTGCAGGCCGTCGGCACGCAGGCGCTTGGTCCGCTCCTCGAGGTAGCGGGCCCGGGCGGACTCGAACGAGTCGGTGGTGGGGTCGTCGGAGCTCACGGCCTCAACTTAGGACCCGGCGCACGCCGGGGGCGCATCGGCGCATCAGCCTCCGAGCTTGGCAGGGGTCAGCTCCCGGTCGGGTGCCACCACCAGGATGATCCGCCCCTCGGGGCCGATCTCCCGCTGGTAGTCGGCGCCGACGTAGCGCTGCGAGAGCTCGTCGATGTGGCGCCGGGCCTCGTCGCCACCGACGGTGTCCACCACCCGGCCGCGGACCTCGGCCCAGTCCCAGGCGTTGTCGCCCGACTGGATCAGGACGGTGATGCGGGGGTCACGTGCGACGTTCCTGGCCCGCTGTCGTTGCGGTTCGGTGTTCACCAGCAGGTGCTCGCCGTCGGTGTCGACCCAGGTGGGCAGGGCCTGCGGCTGACCGTCGGGCATCAGGGTGACCACGGTGGCCAGGTTCGGGCCCTTGGCCAGGCGGATGGTGTCGTCGTCGAGTGGCACGTGTCTCGCTCCTCGTTGGTTGGTGGATCGGTTCTCGCTTCAGCCGCCGGCGGCCACGAGGGTCACGACGGTCGTTCCACTGGCGTCGAGGAGCTCCGCCCCCTCGCCCGTGGTGCGCCAGCTCGTCACCGTGGGCAGCGTCGTCACGAGCGCCTGCTCCTGGGCGCTGGCCGCCTCGTCGACACACGCCATCTTCGTCGTGGCGAGCGGGGTGATGTTGAGCTCGGAGCCGGACCCGCTCCACGTGGCGTTGAAGCGGTTGCAGCCGGTGAATCCGACCACCGTGCCGTCCTCGAGGAACTCGAGTGAGGGCGACGTGCCGTCCACGACCCCGACGAGCGCGCCGGCGCTCGGGTAGGACGTCACCGTCCACGAACCGACCGGGGAGCCGACCTGGTCGCCGCCGCCGGCGTCGCCGTCGGCCGAGACCCCTCCGGAGTCGCCGCAGGCGGCGAGCCCGACCACGACGAGCAGCCCGAGCGTCAGGAGGCCGAGGGAGCGGCGCACGTCAGAAACCGAACCGTCGGGGCGGGTCGTCGTAGCGGAGACCGGGGCAGTTGCTCGCCCGTGACTGGAACTCCTCCGGTCGGACCGTGGGGGCCACACCATCGAACACCTCCTGTGCGAACTGGGTCAGTCGGTCCACGTTGGACCGGTACACGAAGTGCCCGCCGTCGAGCAGCACCTGCACCCTGGTCCGGCCACCACTGTTGCCGCTGACGGGCGTCGGACCGAGGATGCGGTCGAGCGAGGGTTCGCCGTAGCTGATCTCCGGCGCCAGGGCGTACGACGCCAGTCCCTGCGACCGGGCGAAGTGCGTGGCCGTCTCCACCGTGGTGCACGTGTCCGCGTAGCCGGAGACGTTGATGAAGTGCTGGGTGGTGGGGAAGTTGGCCGCGTCGGTGTTCTCGATGGTGGTCTGCACCAGGTGCAGGAGCGGGTTCAGCTCGTCGATGCGGTCCGGGGCGATGGTGAGCAGGCCGATCGACTCCAGTCGGCGTGGGCCGTGGGCGATGGAGTGGTACTGGCCGCCCGATCCGGCGGAGGACACGACGCCGTCGACCAACGTCTCGTCCGCGGACGCCACCAGGGCCAGGGTCTGGGCACCCTGACTGTGTCCGGAGATCACGACCCGGTCGTCGTCGCCTCCGACGATGCCGGGCACCGCCGGGGCCAGTCGCGAGCCGTCGATCCTGAAGTCGGCGAGCGCCCGGGTGAAGGTGAGGTGGTCCGACGCCTGCTGGAGCGGGTTGGTCCGCACGGCGGCCGGGTTGAGCAGGTTGTAGAAGGTCAGCTCCTGCTGGGATCGGAGCGTGGTGAACCCGAACAGCTCGAGGGCCGCACCTGCGTCGCCGACCCCGTTGCCGTAGAGCGGGGCGAGCTGGCCGTAGAGCATCCCGTTCCGGCGCACCGGTGCGCCCGTGGTGGCGATGTCCTCGTCCCCGCCGGTGCCGTCCACGAACGTGAGCACCGGCCAGCCCGCCGTCGGCGGAGCTGCGCACGGGACGAGGAGCTGGACGGGAGCGGTCCTCGTCCCCGTCCGGAGGGCACGACCGTCCGGTCCGGTTCGGATCTCCCCACCCTCGAGCAGGTACGGGAAGGGGCCGCGCTGCCAGGTGGGCAGGTCGATCGTCCCCCGCACCAGCGCCAGGGGTGAGCCCGGATCGGTGGACCGTTCGCTGCAGGCCTCGACGGTCGTCACCTGGATGCTCGGGACCGGTTCGGCGTCGAGGGCGTCGACGACCGCCCGCCACTCCCGACCCGTGTCCTGGGTCCGGTAGACGGTGAAGGCGACCAGCTCCGAGACCGTGTGGCTCGTGGAGGAGGTCACCGCCGACTCCACGGCGGCGAGCTG
>CAIQNH010000040.1 GCA_903873135.1 uncultured Actinomycetes bacterium | reverse complement strand
GACGAACGGTGCTCAGTGCCCCGCCGACACCATCTGGTGGGTGCTGACCAGCATGGTGACGATGGCGAACGTGGCGAGAACAGTGTGGTGGCGATCGTGGCCCCGACGCAGAGCCTCACCATGGATTCCTCCGTGGAACGGTCTGTCCACGAGGGGATCGGCACCACGGCGCAGCTCGTTGATGGGATGCATCACCTGCAGACACCGGACCACGGGGTTCCGGCCAGACCCTGCCCGACGACACGGGTTCGGACTGGTTCCCCCTCACGGCGCGCGAACCCGTCGGCGTGGTCGCTGCGGTGATTCCGTGGAACGCGCCGGTGATGATCCTCGCGCAGAAGGTCGCCCCGGCTCTGGCCGCCGGGTGCACCGCGGTGCTCGAGCCCTCGGAGTACGCCTCGCTGACGTCGATCCGGTTGGTCGAGCTGATGCTCGAAGCGGGCGTGCCTGACGGGGTCATCAACCTGGTGACCGGCCCGCCTGATTCGACCGGCGAGGCGCTCATCATTGACCCCCGTGTCGACGAGATCAGCTGCACCGGTTCCCGGGTGGTGGGCACCCGGATGCTGAACGCCTCGGCGAGGGCGCGTGCTGAGCCCTCCACCGGCCGATCGGGCGGCCGGTCGTCGCGGCGAACCCTGCGGCCGGTCCGGGCCGCCCGTGATCCCGCAGGACCGTCCCACGGTCAGGTGGAGCGGCGGCCGAACTCCAGGGTGACCGGTCGCACCGACTCCACGGGTGCCTCCGGTGTCTCCTCGGGCGGCGGCAGCACCTCGAAGGGGAGCACCGCCGGTCGCGGAGGTGGCTCCACCCGCCGCAGTCGACCCCGCCCACGCACCAGATCGGCCACGACCTCGGGCACACGCCGCCGGAACTGGTGGAGGTAGTGGCGTCCGTAGTCGAAGGCCTGCACGTCACGGTCGACGAGGACCTTGAGCCCCTCGCCGAGCATGGTGAGCGTGCTGGTCGTGCGGACCGACATCCGAGGCATCCGCTCGACGCGGACCTTCGGCCGCAGTCGCGCCGGGACCAGCGGCAACGTCCGGAACATGAACTCGTACTTCCGGTACAGCGCTGCTTCCTCGGTGTCCTCGGTGCTCGGTGCGTGGAAGTGGCCGCTCTGGCCACGGTTGATCAGGTCGACGTCCTCCTGGTCCAGCTCGCCCCGCTCGACCGCCGCCCTCGTCAGCTCGACGCCGGGGAGGTACTTCAACCAGAACACCTGGATCCGCTTGGGGGTGTGGGCGACGTACAGGCGACGCGCCTCCTCCTGGGCGGAGAGGGGTTCGCCGGGGAGGCCGAGGATGTGGTCGACCTTGACGTCGAGCCCAGCGGACTCGAGGGACTGGAGCGAGGCCCGCATGTGGGTGTCCTTCTCCATCCGCAGCAGTTCGTACCGCTTGTACTCCTCGTCGGCGGACTGCACGCCCATCTGCACCCACTCGCAACCGGCGTCCTTGAGCCAGCGCGCCATGTCGTCGTCGACGTAGCGCGGGTGGACGAGGCAGTAGAACGGCTTGTCGATCTCGCGCTTGTACTCACCGAGGAAGGCCTGCAGCCACTCCTTGCTCGTCGTGAAGATGTCGTCCTGGAAGTTGACCCGCTTCATGTCCCACTGGTCCTTCGCCAGCACGAGCTCTTCCATGACGTTCTCGACGGAACGCCGGCGGAGGTACTTGCCCCCGCCCTTGCCCGGGAGCTTGGCGTAGAAGTTGTTGAAGCAGAAGGTGCAGCGGTACGGACAGCCTCGTGAGGCCATCGTCATGTAGTTGTCGCCGATCCGGACGTGGCCGTCCCACAGCGCCTTGTCCCAGAACGGGAGCTCGTCGAGGTCCTGGATGAACGAGGCGTTCGGCCCGCTCACCAACCTCCCACGGTCGACCCACCAGATGTTGGGGATCGGCTCGGTCGGCCGCTCACCGGCGGGCGGGAGCACCTCGCAGAGCCGCAGGAGCGGGATCTCGCCCTCGCCCCGGCACACGTAGTCCACGCACGCGTTCTCCAGGCAGACCTCGGGCACGGCGGAGGGGTGGACGCCACCGAAGATGACGGGGACGTCGATGCGCTCCTTGACCGCGTTGGCCACGGCCAGTGCCCACTGGTACATCGGCGTGAGCACGCTGAACGCCACCAGGTCCGGCTGCTCGGCCACCACCTCGTCGACCACCCGGGCGGTCCGGTCGAAGATCCGGGCCAGCGCCGGGACGTCGAGGTAGGTGCGATCGTCGAAGAGGGCCGGATCGAACACCAACGAGGTGGTGTGACCCTCCCGCTTCAGGACCGAGGACAGCAGCGAGATCGCGAGCTGTTCCTGACCGAGCGCAACGAACGTCACCTTCATGGACCCGCCCTTGTTTGGAGATCTCGTGGACACACAGTCGGGATGATGATAGCTCCTGCGGGCTGAACTCGGGTCGGGAACCGATCCCGGCGCTGGCGACTCCGACCGGGATGCGGACACCCGCGTGTCGCCCCGACCTCGCTGTCGGTGGTGGTGTGTGGCGACTCCGCCGCGATGTGTGTGGTGCGGGACGCTCTGTGTGGTCGACTCGTGAGCACTGCAGTCTCGCGAGTGGCTGCAGCGCTCCACGGTGGTTCGACGCAGGGCGTCGGCCGCACGTCAGGTCGTGTCCCCGGCATCCGTGCTCCGGCGGGGGTCGGGGCCGGACGAACGGCGATCAGTAGCCCGCCGAGACCATCTGGTGGGTGCTGACCAGCATGGTGACGACGGCGAACGTGGCGATGAACAGTGCGGTGGCGATCGTGGCCCCGACGCAGAACTTCACCATGGCTTCCTCCGTGGAACGGTCTGTCCACGAGGGGATCGGCACCACGGCGCAGCTCGTTGATGGGATGAACTACCCGGTCGGACTCAGCGGCCGAGCCCGACGATCCGGGCCACGAGGACCACCAGGATCAGCAGGGACAGGGAGGTCTGCACCATCATCAGCAGCTTGGCCACCCTGGCGTGCGGCACCTCGGCCGTCGGTCCGAAGGTCGCGTTCGTGTTGAACGACAGGAACAGGTAGTCGACCCAGCCGAGTCGCCGGTCGGGATCGCCCGGGTCGGCGGGGAACTCGAAGGCTCGGCCGTCGTCGACGGCGTCGAGCAACCGGTACCAGACCGCGAACACCAGGACGGTGTTGGCGTAGATGAGCGCCAGGTCGCCGAGCAGTCGCAGCTCCTCGGCCTGTTGGAACTGCGCCGAGAGCACCATGTTCGCCACGTTGACCACCAGGTTGACGGTGGCCACGATCAGGTAGGCGACGACGAGCCGGTTCATCCAGCGGGCGCGGGTCCGCAGCAGGGCACCGGCGACCACGGCCACGAGCGTGACCACGAACACCACGTCGCTGACGGTCGCGATCACCAGGAGGGACTCACGGCGGATCTCGTTGCGGCGGGTGAGGAGTCCCCACTGCTGCGACAGCAGCTGGTCGACGACCTGGATCACCACGAAGATCGCGACCGTCGACCAGACGGGGAGCAGGTTGCGGCCGGCGCCGACGAGCGACGACCCGCGATTCGGCTCGTCCTCCACCGTCCGGCCCTCAGGCAGTCGGGGTCGCGGCGTCGGGGAGGTCGACGAGCACGGGCGACGGTGCCGGCGCTGGCGGCGGCGACGACGGGGCGGCAGCGCGGTGCCGGCGGGCGAGCGTCCGGGTGATGCGGGCCCGGTTGTAGCGCTGGATGCAGATGAACGGCAGGTGGCCGCCCCACCCGAAGCAGATCATCACCACGCCGAGGGGCCACGAGCACCAGATCAGGAACACCGGTCCCGACACGGCGTTGAGCCAGTGGACGATCTCGGCCCGACGGGTCTCGGCGGCGAACCTGCCGAGGAACCCCTCGGAACGGTCCGTGATGGTCCGCTTGGAGAATCCGCCGGGGAAGAGGTCGCCCTTCTCGGGGAGTCGGTCCTTCCAGACCCGGATCGCCAGCCTGCGCTCGTAGAAGCGGCCACCGTCCTCGAAGGCCCGGGGCCGGGTCAGCCAGGTGTCGTGGTCCAGCAGACGGGTCGGCACCAGGTGGGCGCCGTAGCCGGTGGTGAAGCCGATGAGGACCCAGGCCGCGACCGACGTCAGCAGGGAGGCTTCGAACCCGAGCTCGAGGATCATCCCGCCCAGTCTGCCACTTCAGGACGCCGGGGCACGGAGTTCGATCTGACGGTCCCGCCAGCGCACGGAGCGACGGACGTAGGTCCTCCACAACGAGCGGACGAACACCCCGACGAAGAACACGACGAGCACGGGGAAGGCCAGCGCAGTGATCGGCGAGAAGTTCCCGACCCGGCGGAACAGCACGGCCAGCTGGGCGGCGAACGCCCCGTACAGCGCCACGGCGACCGCCACGGACGCCTGTCCCCGGACGGCGTCGACCATGGTGATCGATGCGGACCCGAGGGCGGTGATCCAGACCACGATCGCCAGGAGCCGGAGCGGGCCGGTCGACGAGGCGCCCGAGGCGAAGTTCTTGGTCCAGCCCTCGGCGAGCTGGCGGATCCCGGCGGGGTACATCCGGAACCGGAACTCGTCCCGCCCGAGCGCCACGTGCACCCCGAGTCCGTGCTCGTGGTACCGCTCGGCGATGGCCAGGTCCTCCACGACCTCCGACCGCACCGACTCGTGTCCGCCGATCCGCTCGTAGTCGGCGATCGACGTGGCGAGCACCGGACCGAAGGCGCCGCAGCGTCGGCGGCCCGAACCGGCGGCTGCCCCCATGATGGCGATCGTGTTGAACAGCGCCGACAGCTGCTCGTAGGCCCGCTCGGTCCGGTGCCACGGCTGGACCGTCACGAGTCCACCCCGGTCGACCAGGTCGGCCAGCAGCACGTCGAGGGCACCCGGGCCGACCCGCACGTCGGCGTCGAGGAAGACGATGAACTCGCCGTTGGCCGCCGTCGCCCCCGTGTGGCACGCCCAGCTCTTGCCGGTCCAACCCGACGGCAGCGGCGGGGCCTCGACCACCTCGACGAAGTCGAAGGCGGCTGCGAGCTCAGCGGTGCGGTCCGTGGAGTGGTCGTCGACGACGACCACCCTGGACCGTTCCGGACGGGACGCCGCCAGGTCGGCCAGCAGGTTGGGGAGGCTGAGCTCCTCGTTGCGGGCGGGGATGACGATGGTGACCCCGCCCGTCGGAGCGACCTCGGACCCGGTGCGACGGAGGGACCGAACCCTGCCGAAGGCCCACCACCCGAGCAGCCATCCGGAGGTGCAGATCAGGAGCGTGGTCACCATGCGGGTCCTCGGGTCTGTGCGTGCCGTCCGTCCGGGCCTGTCCCGGACCTGTCCTGTGGTGCACAACACGACGCTCGGGTGACGGATTCCCCGGAGCCGCTGGTTCGCCGACGCCGTCGTCGACCCACGCCCGACCCTAGCCCTGGTTCGCCCCGGGTCCGGGTCCGCTCGCCGGGGGGCCGGGTGGCCGGGGGTAGCCTGCGCCCGTCGTCGAGCCAGGAGCACTGCGCCACGTGGTCGAGTTCACCGAGGAACACGAGATCTTCCGCACCATGGTGCGGGACCTGGTGGTCGAGCAGATCGACCCCCACGCCGACGAGTGGGAGGAGCGGGGCGAGTTCCCTGCCCACGACCTGTTCCGCAGGTTCGGCGAGCTCGGGCTGCTGGGGCTCGAGTACGACCCTGCCGACGGCGGGGGCGGCGCCGACCACGTCTTCACCATGATCCTCGGTGAGGAGGTGGGCCGCTGCGCATCCATGGGGGTGGCCATGGCGCTCGCCGTGCAGACCGACATGGCGACGCCGTCCCTCGCCCGGTTCGGCTCGCCCGAGCTGCGGGAGCGCTACCTGCGTCCGGCGATCGCCGGTGAGATGGTCACCTCGATCGCGGTCTCCGAGCCCGACGCCGGTTCCGACGTGGCCGGCATCTCCACGCGAGCGGTGCGGGACGGTGACGAGTGGGTGATCAACGGCGCCAAGATGTGGATCACCAACGGGGCCCAGGCCGACTGGCTCTGCCTGCTGGCGCGCACCTCCGACGAGGGCGGCTACCGGGGGATGTCCCAGATCGTCGTGCCCACCGACGCGGCGGGCTTCTCGGTCAGTCGCAAGCTCGACAAGCTGGGCATGCGGGCGTCCGACACGGCCGAGCTCAGCTTCGTCGACGTGCGCGTCCCGGTGGCCAACACGATCGGGGAGATCGGCAGCGGGTTCCAGCAGCAGATGGCGCAGTTCCAGAACGAGCGCATGATCGCCGGGTACCAGCTCGTCGGTGCCGTCGAGCGTGCGCTCGAGCGCACCGTCCAGTACGTGCGGAACCGTCGGGCCTTCGGGGGAGTGCTGGCCGACAACCAGGTGATCCAGTACGAGCTGGCCGACATCGCCGCCGAGCTCGACATGCTCCGCCACCACCACTGGGCGACGGTCGCCGCGGTGCGGGCCGGTCAGGACATCACGAGGCAGGCGACGGTGTCCAAGCTGAAGGCGGCGCGGCTCGCCCGGCGCATGGCCGACGCCGCCGTCCAGTTCCACGGAGGCATGGGCTACGTCGAGGAGCTCTGGCCGGCGCGGTTCTTCCGTGACTCCCGGCTCTGGTCGATCGGCGGCGGTGCCGACGAGGTGATGCTGCGGACCCTGGCCCGGTCGATCGGCGTGGCCTGAGGCTGCTGAGGGTGCGGTAGTCTCCCACCCAGCAGCAGGGGAGCTCGGAGGACCGGGCTGAGAGGGTGGCCGACACCGCCACCGACCCGACGACCTGATCCGGGTAATGCCGGCGGAGGCAGCATGTCGACCACGCTCGTCGTGAACGGTGGACCACCCGGTGTCGTGCCGACCGTCCCGGTGGCCCTGCGCCCCGTGGTGGCCGCCGCCGACCGGGTCGTGGCCGTCGACTCCGGCTGCGACGCCGCCCACCGGCTCGGTCTGGTCGTCGACCTGTGCGTCGGTGACCTCGACTCGGTCTCCACGGCGGGGCTCCGTCGGGCCCGGGAGAACGGGGCGGTGGTGGTGCAGTACCCGGCCGACAAGGACCGCACCGACGTGGAACTGGCACTCGAGCTGGTCGCCGAGCGGGCCCGGGTGTCCGGCGACGGTGACGGTCGTGTGGTCGTGCTCGGGACCGCCGCCGGACGCGTCGACCACCTGCTCGCCACGGTGGGTGCGGTGGCGTCGGAGCCGGTCGCGGGTCTCACCGTGGACCTGGTCCTCGACCAGCACCACCTGGTGGTGGTCGGCCCGGGCCGTCGGGTGGTCCCGGCGCCGGTGGGCTCGACCGTCTCGCTGCTCGCCCTGACGGCCGACACGGTCGTCCGCTCGACCGAGGGTCTGCGGTGGCCGCTCCACGACGAGCGGCTCGACGTCCTCGGCGGTCGAGGGGTGTCCAACGTGGTCGACGACGCACCTGCGTCGGTCGAGGTCGCCACCGGGCGGTTGCTGGTGGTCGTCCCCGGGACGACCGACGACGAGGAGGTGGTCCGGTGAGGATGTTCCGGTTGGTCGCGGCGCTGGTCGGTGCGCTGGTCGTCGTGGGGACGGCGGGGCTGGTCGCCGCGTGCGGTGGCGGGACCGGCGACGCCGTCCCGGACTCGGCGGGACGAGAGGTGGTGCTGGTCACGTACGAGTCGTTCGCCCTCCCCGAGCGGGCGGCGGCGGAGTTCGAGCGTCGGACCGGTCGGCGGATCCGGGTCGTGGCCAGCGGCGACTCCGGCTCCGTGCTCGCCGCGGCCCTGCTCCGGGCCGGTGCTCCCGACGGGGACGTGCTGTTCGGCGTGGACGACGCCTCCGCGTCCCGCGTCCTGTCGGAGGATCTCCTCGAGCCGTTCGTGGCTCCGCAGGTGGCCGACGGCACGGTCCCGGAGTCGCTGCGACTCCCGGGCGAGCTGGGCGAGCTCCTCACCCCGATCGACACCGGCGACGTCTGCGTGATCGCCGACCGGGAGTGGTTCACCGGTCGGGGGTTGGCGGTGCCGTCCACGTACGAGCAGCTGACCGACCCGGCCTACCGCGACCTGCTCGTGGTCCAGAGTCCGGTCACCTCGTCGCCGGGACTGGCGTTCCTCGTCGGGAGCATCGCCACGGACGAGGCGGGGTGGCCCGAGTACTGGAGCCGCCTCGTCGACAACGGCGTCCGGGTCCGGCCGAGCTGGGACGACGCCTACAACAACGACTACACGGTCTCGGGCGGCGACCGACCCCTGGTGGTCTCGTACGCCTCGTCGCCCCCTGCCGAGGTGGTCTTCAGCGAGGGCACCCGGTCCGAGCCGGCCTCGGAGGTCGTGGCCGACACCTGCGTCCGGCAGGTCGAGTACGCCGGCGTGCTGCGCGGGGCGCCCGACCCCGAGGGGGCCCGACAGCTGGTCGAGTTCATGCTCTCGCCGGAGTGGCAGTCCGAGCTCCCGCTCACCAACTTCGTCCAGCCGGTGGTGCCCGGGACGCCCCTGCCGCCGGAGTTCGAGCGGTTCGCGGCGCGGCCGGAGACGGTGCTCTCCCTCCCCGCCGACCGGGTGGGGGCCTCGCGCGAGGAGTGGGTGGAGCAGTGGCGGACCATCGTGGAGTGACCGGCCGCGTCCCCCGGCTCGGCTCCGTCGTGGCGGTCGCCGTCGCCGTGCTCGTCCTGGCGCCCGTGGCGGCGGTCGCGTGGCGGTCGGTGCGGGTCGACGACGCGTGGAGCCTGGACGCGTTCACCCGCATCCTCGGTTCCCCGCGGACCTGGCGCCTGGTGGGCGTGACGGTCCTCCAGGCGCTCGTGTCGACGGCGGTGACCCTGGCGGTCGGCCTCCCCGTGGCGTGGGTGCTCGGGGTGTTCCGGTTCCCGGGTCGGCGGCTCGTCCGCGGCGTGGCACTCGTGCCCTTCGTGCTCCCGTCGGTCGTCCTGGCCTCCGCCGTCGCCGCCCTGCTCGGCCCGGCGGGGGTGGTGGATCTGCGCGGCACCTGGTGGGCGGTGCTCGCCGCGCACGCTGCGTTCAACCTCGCCGTGGTCGTCTTCGTGGTCGGCGACGCGTGCGGTCGGGTCGGACCGGCCCTCGAGGAGGCGGCCCGCAGCCTCGGGGCCGGGCAGCTCGGCGCGCTCACCCGTGCGGTGGTCCCCGCCGTCCGTCCTGCGATCGTCTCGGCCGGTGCGGTCGTGTTCCTCCTGTGCCTCACCAGCTTCGGGGTCCTCGTCGTGCTCGGTGGCGGCCGGGTGACGACGGTCGAGGTGGAGGTCGTCCAGCGGGCGACCCGACAGTTCGACCTCCCGGGTGCGGCGGTCCT
>CAIQNH010000039.1 GCA_903873135.1 uncultured Actinomycetes bacterium | reverse complement strand
GCGCAACCGCCGGCGGTGCCGCCCTGGGCGGCGAAGCCGGCGCCGGTGCCACCGACCTGGACCTGCCAGGTGGTGCCGTCGGTGCGCCGGCCGCCCGTCCCGGCACCCTGGGGGGTGGCGATCCGGCTGTCGGCGACGCGGCACGGGTTGATGGCCGTCAGCCCGAGTCCACCCGGGACCGGGTCGGCCGCCGCAGGCGGTGTCGACGGCGAGAGCGCTGCCTCCGTGCCGACCCCGGCCACGCCGAGTCCGGCGGCCAGGATCGCCGTGGCGACGACGGCGCCGATCGATCCTCGGGCCCGCCGCCCCCGCGGTGGCTCGTGGTGACGGGATACGTCGGTCTGGTGCATCGCCCTGCTCCGATCGTCGGTGGTGTCGGTGTGCGGCATCCCGCCGCTGCTGGTCCTGAACCCTCCGTGCCGGGATCGTGACACAAATACGGCGGCCGGTACCGGCGGAACCGACCTGCCGTGGCGTCCATCCCGACCGGGGAGGCCGAGGCCCGCCGTGCGGGGTGGGCGGGGCCGCAGCTCAGGCGCCGAGGCCCTGGACCAGCGTCGGCGAGAGGTTGTCGCCGGCCACCCCGTCGCCGACCTGTCCGAGGGCATCGTCACCCCAGCACCGAACCGCCCCCCAGTCGTGGAGCATGCAGGTGTGTCGCCCGCCGGCGGTCAGCTCGACCACACCCCGAATGGGGGCGCCCACCGTCGTCGGTCCGGTTCGGAATCCATCGGCCGCAGAGCTGTCGCCGATGCGCCCGTCGAGTCGGCTGCCCCAGCACCGGGCGGTGGTGTCCTCGAGTCGGGCGCACGTGTGCTGGGTCCCTCCGGTCACGTCGAGCACGTCGAACATCGTCACCGGGTTCCGGACGGTCGACGGAACGGCCCGGAACGACCCGACCCCGTCCCAGCTCCCCGTACCCAGTTGCGCACTCGAGGCCTGCCCCCAGCACCGGACGGAACTGTCGCTCAGGGTGGCGCACGTGTGGTTGGCTCCGGCGCTGAGCTGGATCGCTCCCGCCAATGCGGGTCCGCCTGCGAACGTGGTGACCGGAGTCGGGAACGGACGGTCCGCTCCGGCGGATCCGGTCCCGAGCTGGCCGAGCGAGTTCTCACCCCAGCACCGCACCGTGGTGTCACGCATCAGCGCGCAGGTGTGAGCGGCCCCGGCCGTGATCTGCACGGCATCGCCGAGGAGCGTCCCACCGGGGACCACGACGTGGCCGGCGTGGACCGTCGGCTGGTCGATGCCGCCCACCGCACCCGAGCCGAGCTGGCCGGAGGTGTTGAGGCCCCAGCAGGCCACGGTCCCGTTGCTCCGGACCGCACAGGTGTGGTTGTCACCGACGGCCACCTGGGCGACCTCGACGAGCAGCGCATCGGGTGCGACGCGCACGACCGTCGGGTGGCTCCGCACCGACTGACCGTCGCCGGTGGTCCCGTCGCCGATCTGTCCGTAGCGGGCGTACCCCCAGCAGACGACGGCGGCGAGCTCGCCGCTGGTCGCACACGAGTGACTGGTTCCGGCGTCCACCTGCATCAGCCCGGTCAGCTCGAACCCGTCGACGTTGCGGATCGGCGCAGGCGTCGACCGGCCGACCCGGGTTCCGTCTCCGAGCTGGCCGTAGAGATTGCCGCCCCAGCACTCGGCCCGGCCGTCGACGAGGACCGCACAGGTGTGGTCACCGCCGGCGTCGACCTGTTCGGCGCTACCAGCATCGTTCTCCGGCCCGTCGAACCAGCCCAGCACGTCGACGATGTAGCCGGCGGTCCCGCCCTGGTGGTGCAGGAGCAGGTCGCGGTGACCGGCCCCGCCGAGGTGGAGCGTTCCGACGTTCGTGATGCTGTGGCCGGCGACGAAGTTCAGCACGGTGCCGCGCCCGGTCGCCCCCGGGGTGGTCGCCTGGGCGAACCCCCGTCCGCTGGGGGCGATCGCCGTGATCGCGGCCTCGACCGCACTCGCCCCGCTCGGAACCATGCAGCCGGACGCGGCCGGAGCCCCCTGGGCGAGGAAGGCTCCCCATCGGCCGGCGAGCCGGAGGGAGCGTTCGTGGCCGTCCCCGAGCGGCGTGCCGGTTCCCGTCGGCCCGACGGCGCGGGTGTCGGCGACCCGGCACGGGGTGATCGTGTGGTACCGGCGTCCGCCGGAATCCGGGTAGTAGCCGTGGATGTCGATCACGACGTCGGTGCTGCCCCCCTGGTTCCGGACGGCCAGGTCGAACGCCCCTGCGGCAGCCAGCGCGACCGAGCCCGTGTTGGTCACGCCGGCACCGTCGGCGACGTTGAGCACGGTCGCTCGGAACGGGCTCCCGTCGTTGGGGGCGGCGCGCAGGAAGCCCGTGCCCGACGGGTCGACGGCGGTGATCGAGACCTCGACTGCTGCGACCCCGTCGGGCACGCCGCACCCGGTCGGGGATCCTCCCTGCCAGGCCAGCGAACCCGGCCCGGCGACCATGAAGGAGCGGACGGTGCTGTCGGTGAACCGCTGGCCCGGTGAGCGACGGGTGTCGGCGGCCCGGCACGGTGTGGGGAGCGTCTGGTAGCCCAACCCGCCGGCGGAGTCGAAGTACCCCTGCACGTCGATGACCACGTGCGTCGGACCGCCGAAGTTCGCCACGGTGACGTCGAGGAGGCTCGGGCCGGTCACCGGAACGGTGCCGGTGTTCGTGACCCCGCGATCAGCGCTGTAGTTGAGGAAGGTCGCCGTCGGCGCGGCCGTGCCTGCGGGGAACATTCGGATGAATCCGGGAGCAGCCGGGCCGACGGCCGTGACCGAGAACTCGACGGCGCTGGCGCTCTGCGGGATGGCGCACGGACTACCCGGACCGGCGGCTGCGAAGCTGCGGGTTCCACCGTCGGTGAGCGGTGCGGCGACGGTGCGGGTGTCCGCAATCCGGCACGGGGTGATGGGGGTGAACCCGAGACCGGGGTCGACCTCAGCGGCGCCGACGACCGCTCCGCCGCCCATCTGCAGTGCCCCTGCCGTGAGCACGGCGGCCAGCACCGCCAGTGCGGTCGTCAGTCCTGTTGTTCGTCGAGTCATGTGCACCCACGCAGTGTCGGTTCCGGACGACCAGAGTCAGGGTGCCATCGATCTGACGCTTTTCGGCGGGGCGGTCGGCGGGCGTCAGTCGGGGGAGCCCTGCTGGGACTGGGTGCGGACCAGCTCGACCAGGTTCCCGATCGCGACGTTCACGTCCACCAGGTGCAGGCCCCACTCCGGCGTGAGCAACCCTCCCAGCCGCTCCGGGCGCTGGTCCCCCGGAGCCCAGGTGCTCGTCACCTCGAGCCAGTCCGTGCGGTCGTCGCTGGCGCACCGGGCGTTCCACCAGCCCTCCAACCGGACGAACGGCGTGGTGGTTCCGGGCCGCGCCCCGGCGGGGTAGTACGAGTCGAGTGGTGCCGATCCGCCCGACAGGTCGGCCGGGTTCGTGCAGATGACACGTCCGCCACCACCGCGCAGCCGGCCGAAGAAGCTGTTCTCGGGGGGCGGCGCCGCGGCGTCGAACGTCGCGTAGCTCACGACGCATCCGACCTGGTCGGCCGCCGTGCAGGGCGGGACGTTCCCGAAGGCGCCGGGCGACCCGGGCGCCGGCACGCCGCCCCCGATCAGCAGGGCCGAGACCATCCGTTCCCGGAGCGCCGGATCACCGTCGATCCGCTCGGCGATGAGCCGTCGCAGGTGACCGGCCCCCTGTGAGTGTCCGATCAACACGAACGGCCGTTCACCACCGTCGTTGCGGAGGTAGTGCTCCCACGCGTCGACGACGTCGCCGTAGGCGACATCCCCGGGCGCCGGAACCCCGGGCACCGTGGTGGTCGAGCCACCGGAGAAGGCGGCGAGACCTCGCACCGGGATCT
>CAIQNH010000038.1 GCA_903873135.1 uncultured Actinomycetes bacterium | reverse complement strand
GCTGCTCGAGCAGCTCTGGTCCACCGACCCCGACGACGCTGCGAACCGGGAGGCGTGAGGGTGCTCGAGGTCGACGGCCTCCCGCACGAGGTCCCGGTCGACGGTTCGTTGCTCGACGCCCTCCGGTCGCTGGGGGTGATGTCGGTCAAGGACGGCTGCGCCCCGCAGGGTCAGTGCGGGTGCTGCACGGTGCTCGTCGACGGAGCCCCGCGAGTGGCGTGCGTGACGCCGGTGCGGCGGGTGCTCGGCCGTTCGGTCACGACCGTCGAGGGTCTCGATCCGGAGGTGCGGCAGCGCTGGGTCGACGCGTTCCTGGCCACGGGGGCCTCGCAGTGCGGTTTCTGCACCCCCGGGATCCTGCTCCGGCTCGTCGGACTCGAGTCCCGTCACCCGGAGCGCCTCGCCGACCGGGACGCCGTCGACCGGGCGCTCGCCGCCCACCTGTGCCGGTGCACCGGCTGGCAGACCGTCGTCGAGGCGGCCGCCCTCGTCGCAGCCGGCGGCGCGGCCGCTCCGGAGCGGGACGACGACGCGGCGGCCCGCCGGGCGACGATCGAGCTGGGTGCACCCCAGCGGGTCGGACCCGACGTGGTGCTCGGTCGGGCGGGGTTCGCGTCCGACACCGCACCTGCCGGCGCCGCCGTGGCCGTCGTCGGTGCCGACGGGGAGTGGGTGGTGGCCGACGACACGGCCTCGGCCCGGCAGGTGGCCGGTGTGGTGCCCGGCCGCCGGACCACGGTCGCGGCCGTCCCGCCGATCGCGCTGCCGGACGGGGACTGGGATGCGTGCCTGCGGACCTCGTGGGTCGACGCCGCCTACCTCGAGACCGACTGCTCGTGGTGCGAGCCGGACGGGGCGCCAGCGCCGGTGGCCGCCAACGGCGGCGCGTTCGGCGGCAAGCGGACGAGCCCGCTCGGCGAGGTGGCCGTCGACCTGGCCGGCCGTGCCGGGCGGGCGGTCGTGGCTCGCTGGAGCCGCGAGGACTGCGTGCGGCTCGCCGCCAAGCGACCGCCGGTCGCCGGTGGGGTGCGCACCGACGGCACCGGGGTGCTCCGCGTCGCCCGTACCCCGGGGATCGCCGAGGCCGTCGCAGCGGTCGCACCCGGGATCAAGGTCGAGGAGGTCGACCTGCCCGGTCCGCCGACGTCGCCGCACCTGCGGGCGGCCGGGTGGGCCGAGGCGCTCCTCCTGTGCGCGGCGGGAGGTGTCGAGGTCCCTGCGCTCACCGTCGCCGACGGTTCGGTCACGGTGCGCCAGCCGGGGGGCGGCTCGGCGACGGTCACCGTGGACGCCGGCGGTGTCGACGTCGAGGTGGCCGCGGGGGATCCGCTCGACGAGGTCGTCCTCCGCTCGTACTGCATCGGCGCGGTCCACATGGCGCTCGGCTGGATCTGCTCCGAGTCGATCGCCGTCGACGACGACGGCGTGCCGCAGGATCTCACGGTCCGCTCGCTCGGGGTCCTGCGTGCGGCCGACGTGCCACCGGTCCGGGTCGTCGTCGCACCGCAGTCGGGCACCGAGCCGCTCGCCGTCAGCGCCGCGGTGTTCGTGGCCACGGCTGCGGCCGAGTGGCTGCGGCAGGGGTGCCCGACCGACCTCCCGACCGGTCGACCCGACCGGACGAGCGGTGGACCTAGGGTGGGGGCGTGACCGGAGGACCTCCCTACACACCCGTCGTGCGGGCCGGCGACTGGGTCGTCGTGTCCGGTCAGGTCGGTCTCACCCCCGACGGCCTGCCGCCGACCATGGCCGAGCAGCTCCGGGTCGCGCTCGGGCACCTCGAGGACCGCCTCGCCGAGCACGGGGCCACCGTCGAGCAGGTGGTGAAGACCACGGTGTTCCTCACGACCATGGACGACTACGCCGAGATGAACCGGGTGTACCTGGAGACCTTCACCGGCACCCCACCGGCCCGCTCGGCCGTCGCGGTGGCCGAGCTGCCGATCGGCGCGCTGGTGGAGGTGGAGGCCTGGGCCTTCCTCGGGGCAGACTGAGACCATGATCCCTGCGCTCATCCTCGCCGTGGCCCTGCTCGTGGTCCTCCCGGTGGCGTTCATCATCACCGGTGGCGTGCTGGCCGTGATCCTCGGCCAGACGCTCAGCAAGGACGTCGAGTACCTGCACCCCGACAGCGAGCTCGTCGACCTGAACGTCTGAGGCCGACCACCGGGCCGACCCCACGGGTCAGCCCCAGCGGGCCTCGCCGAACTTGTAGCCGACGGACCGCACCGTCTGGATCAGCCCGGCGTGCACCTCGCCGAGCTTCGCCCGCAGACGTCGGATGTGCACGTCGACCGTCCGGGCTCCCCCGTAGTACTCGTAGCCCCACACGCGCGACAGGAGCACCTCCCGCGTGAACACCCGCCCGGGGCTGGACGCGAGGAACTTCAGCAGCTCGTACTCCATGTACGTGAGGTCCAGGGGCTGGCCGTCGATGGACGCCTGGTAGGTCTCCAGGTTCAGCACGAGCGTGTCGTACTGCACGAGCTCCGGCGCCGGTGCGTGCAGTGGGTCGCTGGCGATCAGGTGACGGACCCGCGCCTCGAGCTCGGCCGGGTGCGCCGGCACCACGCAGAAGTCGTCGAAGCAGCTGTGCCGCGAGTCGAGGTCGGGCAACGTCGTGCCGCGGACCAGGAGGAGCACGGGCGCCGCCTGCAGGTCGCCCCGGCGGAGGGACTGGGCCGTGCTGAACCCTCCCTCGACGTCGTCCTCGAGCGACACGACCGCCACCGGGTAGGTGAGCCCTGCCGCTGCGGCCTCGTCGGCCACGGCCACCCACGGCAGCCCCGCCAGGTCGAGCACCCGCACCAGGTCCGGCGGCGGCGGGTCGGGCCACAGGAGGATCGGATCCATCACCAGGCCTTGAGGTACCGCTCGAGCTCGAAGCTCGAGACGTGGGTGCGGTAGGCGCCCCACTCGGCCCGCTTGTTGCGGAGGAACCACTCGAAGATGTGCTCGCCGAGCGCCTCGCGCACCAGCTCCGAACGCTCCATGGCGTCGAGCGCGGCGGCCAGGTTGTTGGGGAGCAGCTCGTCGTCGTCGACCCGACGCTCGGTCTCGCTGAGGCGGGGGCTCGTCAGCTCGGGCCCGAGCTCGTAGTTGCCGCTGACCCCGGCCAGTCCGGCGGCGAGCAGCACCGAGAAGGCCAGGTACGGGTTGCAGGCCGGGTCGATGGACCGGTACTCGATCCGGGTGCCCTGCGCGCGCTTGTTCTGCTTGGGCACGGGGACGCGGATCAGCGCCGAACGGTCGTTGCGGGCCCAGTTGATGTGGACCGGCGCCTCGAACCCGGCGACCAGACGCTTGTAGGAGTTCACCAGCTGGTTGGTCACCGCAGTGATCTCGCTGGCGTGACGGAGGATGCCGGCGATGAACGCCCGGGCCACCTTGGACAGGCCGTGCTCGGCGTCCGCGTCGTAGAAGGCGTTGGTGTCGCCCTGCCAGAGCGACAGGTGGGTGTGCATGCCCGAGCCCTGCACCCCCTCCATCGGCTTGGGCATGAACGTGGCGTGCACGCCCGAGGCCACCGCCACCTCGCGCACGATCATCCGCAGGGCCATCACGTTGTCGGCCATGGCCAGCGCGTCGGTGTAGCGCAGGTCGATCTCGTGCTGGGAGGGGGCGTCCTCGTGGAACGAGTACTCGACGGGGATGCCGCTGGTCTCGAGGCGCTGGATGGTCCGCCGTCGGATGTCGGTCGTCTCGTCGAACGTCGTCAGGTCGAAGTAGCTCGCGTGGTCGAGCGGTCGGGGCGGCCCGGACGGGTCGTCGGAGGCCAGGTAGAAGTACTCGACCTCGGGCGCGCACATGAACTCGAAGCCGGCCTCGGCGGCCCGGCGCAGGTTGCGTCGGAGCACCTGCCGGGGGTCGCCCTCGAACGGCGTGCCGTCCAGGTTGGCGATGTCGCAGTAGATCCGGGCGGTCACGTCGTCCGCCGAGCCGCTGCGGCTCCCCGACATGAGCTGGAAGGAGTTCGGGTCCGGGAACGCCAGCACGTCGCTCTCCTGCACGCGGCTGAACCCGTCGATCGCCGAACCGTCGAACTGGACCCCCTCGTCGAAGGCGGCGTCGAGCTCCACGGGTGAGATGGCGACCGACTTGAGCTGGCCCAGCACGTCGGTGAACCACAGCCGGATCATCCTGACCCGACGCTCCTCGACCGCCCGCAGGACGTAGTCCCGCTGGTGCTCGGCGGTCGCGTCGTCGAAGCTCCCGAAGTTCACGTCGTCGGCCATCCGTTCAATCTAAGGGTCAGGTCGTGAGCGGGGCCACGGGACGGGTGCGCACGGGCACCTCCGGTGGCCGACCCCGGGTGTAGCAGGCCCCACCCGCCCTCCGGAAGGGGGCCGGGGCCCGGTTCACACGGCGTTCACAACTCCGAAAAGACTGCGAAAACCCCCGCGGGGAGCCTCAGGGAGCCCTCGACGGCGCACGGTCGGCCCCAGCGGCCGGGCGTGGGTTTCGACGGGGGCGTCAGTATCGGGCAAGTATCGGGCCGGTCCCGCCGGAGCGGCGGGACGATGAATCAAGGAGTGACCTCGTGGCGTATCGGGCTGAGTACATCTGGATCGACGGGACCGAGCCGGTGCCGTTGGTCCGCTCCAAGACGAAGATCGTGGCCGACGGTGCCGAGCCGGGCATCTGGGGGTTCGACGGCTCGTCGACCAACCAGGCGCCCGGGTCCAACTCGGACTGCGTGCTGAACCCCGTGTACACGGTGCCCGACCCCATCCGTGGTGGCGACGACGTGCTGGTGCTCAACGAGGTGCTCCTGCCGGAGACCATGGAGCCGCACCCCACCAACACCCGGGCGGCGTGCGCCGCAGTGGCCGAGAAGTACGCCTCGTTCGAGCCGTGGTTCGGCATGGAGCAGGAGTACACCTTCTTCAAGGAGGGCCGTCCGCTGGGCTGGCCGACCGAGGGCTACTACTACCCGGCCCCGCAGGGTCCGTACTACTGCGGCGTCGGTGCCGTGGAGATCGCCGGTCGTGACATCGTCGAGGCGCACACCACCGCCTGCCTGGAGGCCGGGCTCACCATCTCCGGCACCAACGCCGAGGTGATGCTCGGTCAGTGGGAGTACCAGATCGGCCCGGCCGGGACCCTCGAGGTGGCCGACCAGATGTGGATGGCCCGCTACCTGCTGTTCCGCATCGCCGAGGACTTCGGTGTGAACGCCTCGATCTCGGCCAAGCCGATCAAGGGCGACTGGAACGGCGCCGGCTGTCACACCAACTTCTCGACCAAGCAGATGCGCGAGGGCTACGACGCCGTCGTCGCCGCCTGCGAGGCCATCGGTGCCGAGGGCAAGGTCGAGGAGCACCTCGCCGGGTACGGCCACGGCTACGAGGACCGTCTCACCGGTCTCCACGAGACCGCCCACTACACCGAGTTCCGCTACGGCGTGTCGGACCGTGGTGCGTCCATCCGGATCCCGTGGCAGGTGGCCCAGGACCAGAAGGGCTACATCGAGGACCGGCGCCCGAACGCCAACTGCGACCCGTACGTGGTGACGAGGCTCATCACCGAGACGGTCTGCGCAGCGGCGAGCTGAGCGTCCCGCCCACCGAACGGGCATCCGGCCGAGGGAGAGCGGCCGGGCATCCGGGACGACGGGGGCCCTCCGGGGCCCCCGTCGTCGCGTCCGTGGGCCGGTGCCGGAGCTTCGCGCCGGACCCGGGTTCCGACGGTCCCCCGCCGTCTGCCTAGCCTGAGCCCGTGGCGACGCTGCGAGTGGCCCTGTGCCAGTTGGACCTGACGGTCGGTGCCCTGGAGGAGAACGTCGGGCGCGTGGCCGCCGCGTACGCCCGGGCCGAGGCGGCCGGGGCCGACGTGGCGCTCTTCCCGGAGCTGGCCATCTCGGGCTACCCGCCGGAGGACCTCCTGTTGAAGCCCGGGTTCGTGGCCGACCAGCAGGAGGCGCTCGACCGGCTGGCCCGGACCGTGGACGGCCACTGCGTCGCCGTGGTCGGCTGGGTCGAGGGGCACCGACACCGGGGCGCCGACCCGCACGACCCCGAGGACGGCCCCTGGAACGCCGCGGCGGTGATCCACCGCGGCGAGGTGGTCACGAGCTACCGGAAGCAGGCCCTGCCCAACTACGCCGTGTTCGACGAGCCGCGGTACTTCGACCCGGGCCCGGCCGGACAGCCGTTGGTGGAGATCGCCGGTGTGCGCGCCGCGGTGACGGTCTGCGAGGACGTCTGGCTCGACGCCGGCCCGGTCGCCCGGGCCTGCGCCCTGGGCGCCGAGGTCGTGCTCAACATCAACGCGTCGCCGTTCCACGTGGGCAAGCAGCACGTCCGGGAGGCGGTCCTGCGCCGGCGGGTCGCCGAGTGCGGGGTCCCCGTCGCCTACCTGAACCTGGTGAGCGGACAGGACGACCTGGTCTTCGACGGCGGTTCGGTGGTGCTGGCTGCCGACGGCTCGTTGCTCGCCCGCCTCCCGCGCTTCGAGGAGGCCGAGGTGGTCGTCGACGTGCCGGTCGTCCCGGCGGCCGGCGGCGGCGCCCGCGACGCCGTCGTCGTGAGCGGTCCCGCCGGGGACCGGGCCCCGGCTCCGCTCCCGGTGGTCGAGCCGTCGCCCGAGGGTCCGGCGGAGGTCTGGGCGGCACTGTGCCTGGGAGTGCGCGACTACGCCCGCAAGAACGGCTTCTCCGAGGTGACCCTGGGTCTGTCCGGAGGCGTCGACTCGGCGCTGGTCGCCGCCATCGCCGCCGACGCCCTCGGCCCGGATGCGGTGCACGTCGTCCTGATGCCCTCCCGGTACTCCTCGGACCACTCGGTCACCGACGCGCTCGCGCTGGCGGAGCACCTCGGGGTGGACGCCCGGACGATCCCGATCGAGCCGGCGCACCAGGCGCTGCTCGACATGCTCGCCCCGAGCTTCGGCGACCTGCCGTCGGACCTGACCGAGGAGAACCTCCAGTCGCGGATCCGGGGTGTGCTGCTCATGGCGCTCTCCAACAAGTTCGGGTGGCTCGTGCTGACCACGGGCAACAAGAGCGAGACCGCGGTCGGCTACTCGACGTTGTACGGCGACACCGCCGGTGGCCTGGCGGTGATCAAGGACGTCCCGAAGCTGCTGGTCTACGAGCTGTGCCGGTGGCGCAACGCCCGGGACGGGGTCCCGGTGATCCCCGAGTCGATCCTCACCAAGCTCCCGTCCGCCGAGCTGCGGGAGGACCAGCACGACCAGCAGAGCCTCCCGCCCTACGAGGTGCTCGACCCGCTCATCGAGGCCTACGTCGACGGCGACGCGACGAGCGAGGAGTTGCTGGCCGCCGGCCACGACCCGGACCTGGTGGCCCGTGTGGTGCGGCTGGTCGACGTGGCCGAGTACAAGCGGCGGCAGTCGCCACCCGGGATCCGGATCTCCAACAAGGCCTTCGGCCGGGACCGCCGACTGCCGATCACCAACGGCTACCGGCCGAGGCCGGGAGGCGGGACGTGAGCGCCCCCTACGCCGGAGCGCTCGACCGGGAGGCCCGTCGCCTCGGACGCCTCGTGGCGGCGTCGGAGGTCGTGGCCGGTGCCCTGGGCGAGGTGCTCGCCGGAGCGGCCGACGACGTCGCCGTGGTCGAGCTCGCCCGGCGGATCGCTCGGCACGTCACGGACTCGGCGGTGCTCCGGGCGCGGCTGCCCGAGCTGCGTGAGTTCCCGGTCGCCGACCTGGTCGTCGTGCCGGCTGGTTGGGCGTCGTTCGCGGACCGGATCCGCGGTGCCGCTCCGGACGGTGCGATCGAGCTCGACGACCTGGCCTCCGCCACCATCGCCGCCGGCTGCAGGGGCGTGGTGGCCGACGCGAGCCCGGCCGGGTCACCGACGGTCCGCCGCCGGGTGGCTGCGCTGGGAGAGGAGTCGCGCGCAGCTGCTGACCCCGACCTGCTCGCCGAGTTGGACGGTTCCTGAGACCTGCGGGACCGCTGTGTGACGACTGTCATGCGGTCCCAGAGCGTCCTCGGGACTGGATCGCCACGCATCGTGTGCCGATGCCCACCCAGAGCGGTACCAGCGCGCGAATCGAGGGTGGAGGGGCTTGACTCCACCCGTACAGTAGACCTCTACGTCACACGAGGTTCACCTGACGTGGAGGCTCCGCAGGTCGGGTCCTCGGAACCCGGAACGGGGTCGGCCAGGCGGCCAGCCGGTCCCGCTCACGTCCGTCAGGGTCGGCAGACCGGAGCCCCACCCCCGGGGGCGGTCCACCGGCGGGGGACGACGGGTCGACGCAGCAGTCGGACACAGCGAGAGGTGCCAGATGGCGAGAGATCGAGTCGAGCGCGACGAAGAGGACCTGGTCCGGCTGTACCTGACCGACATCGGTCAGTACCCGCTGCTGACCAAGGACGACGAGGTGCGCCTCGCCCAGGCCATCGAGCAGGGGGTCGAGGCCCGCAACGAGCTCGAGGCCAACCCCAAGGGTCTCACCCCGGCCCGCAAGCGCGAGCTGCGTCGGACCGCCCGTGAGGGCGAGGACGCCGAGCGGACCTTCGTGCAGTCCAACCTGCGTCTGGTCGTCTCCATCGCCAAGAAGTACCAGGCCTCGGGCCTGCCGCTGCTGGACCTCATCCAGGAGGGCAACCTCGGCCTGATGCACGCCGTCGAGAAGTTCGACTGGCGCAAGGGCTTCAAGTTCTCGACCTACGCCACCTGGTGGATCCGTCAGGCCATCACCCGGGGCATCGCCAACACCGGCCGCACCATCCGGCTCCCCGTCCACGCCGGCGACACGCTCGCCCGGCTGCAGAAGGCCCGGACCCGGCTCGAGAACAAGTTCGGCCGTCCGGCCACCCTCTCCGAACTGGCTGCCGAGGTCGAGATGCCCGAGGAGAAGGTCACCGAGGCGCTCCGGTTCGCCGCCGAGCCGCTCTCGCTCAGCGAGCCGCTCCGCGAGGACGGCGACGCCGAGCTCGGCGACGTGGTCGAGGACCGATCGGCCGAGTCCCCGTTCGAGGTGGCGGCCACGGCGCTGCTCCCCGACGAGATCAGCCGGTTGCTCTCGCCGCTCGACGAGCGCGAGCGGGAGATCCTCAAGCTCCGCTTCGGGCTGGACCGCGGCGAGCCGCGGACGCTCGAGGAGGTCGGGGAGCACTTCAACCTGACCCGGGAGCGGATCCGCCAGATCGAGGCGCGGGCCATGTCGAAGCTGCGGCACCCGTCGTCCGACACCGGCGCCCGGGACCTGTTGGCCGTCTGAGTCGACGGCGGGCCCCCCGGCCCGCTGCGGTGGCTCTGGCCACCACCTAGCCTGCGCGGCTCCGGGACCGACCGGCTGGTCGTCCCGCTCCGCTTCCCCCCGGGCCACCCCGCGTGGCGCGCGTTCCGGCGCGGAGCGCAGCGTCCTCGACGGGTGGGGACACGGAGCCGCGGCGTCGCAGCGGCTCGGGAGACGGAGCCGCAGTGGCGGGGAACCTCCTGTGGGGCGTGAAGGGTGGGAGCGGGGTCAGCGTCGTGGCCGCCGGTCTGGCGGTCGCCACCGCCCGCCACCGCCCGGTCCTGCTCGCCGACCTGGGCGGTGACCAGCCGGCGCTGTTCGGACTGGACGACGACGGTCGTCCCGGTCTCGCCGAGTGGACGGCGACCGTCGACCCCCGGGACGACTCGCTCGGCCGGCTCGTCCGGCGCGCCCGCCCGTCGGTCGACCTGCTCGTCCGCGGCGTCGGGCCCATCCCGGACGACGCCTCGGACCGCCTCGTCGACGCCCTGGGCGACGACCCCAGGTCGCTCGTCGTGGACGCGGGGAACCACGCCGGCGGACTGCGGGCGCCGTCCGGTGTCCGGTCCGTCCTCGTGGTCCGGTCCTGCTACCTGGCACTGCGCCGGGCGGCACAGCTCGAGCACCGTCCCGACGCCGTGGTCCTGGTGGTCGAGGCAGGTCGGGCCCTGGACCGGCGTGACGTCGAGCGGGTGGTCGGCACCCCCGTGGTGGCCACCGTCGAGGTCGACGCTGTCGTCGCCCGTCGGGTCGACGCCGGCGTCCTGCCGGACCGACTGCCACCGACACTCCGTCCGCTGGCCCGTCGGCTGCCGTGATCCCGCCCGCGGAGCAGGACGCCGAGCTCGCCGGTGCGCTCGACCGGGTGCGCCGCCGGTTCGCCCGCGGTCGGACGGCACCGGTCGACCCGGTGGGGACGGTGCGGGAGCTCCTGGCCGAGGAGGCGCCGCTGCTCGCTGCGGACCGCCTGCACGCGCACGCCGTCCGCCTGGCCGGCGAGCTCGTGGGTCTGGGTCGACTCGAGTCCCTCCTCGACGACCCGGCCGTGACCGACGTGCTCGTGAACGGTCCCGGACCGGTGTGGGTCGAACGGCACGGTCGTCTCGAGCGCACCGACCTGGTGCTCGACCGCAGCCAGATCGAGCGCGCCGTCGAGCGGCTCGTCCGCCCGCTCGGTCGTCGGGCCGATCGCAACCACCCCGTCGTGGACGCTCGGCTCGAGGACGGCACGCGCGTCGCCGTGGTGCTCGACCCGCTCGCCGTCGACGGACCCGTGCTGGCGCTCCGCCGCCACCGCAGCACCGTGGTCCCGCTGGCCGACCTCGCCGGGCCGTTCACCGAGGCGCTCGTCGATCGGGTCCGCCGTCGCCGCAACCTGGTCGTCCACGGCGCCACCGGTGCGGGCAAGACCACGCTGCTCAACGCCCTCGGGGCGCTGGTCCCGCCGACCGAACGCATCGTCACCATCGAGGACGTCGCCGAGCTGCGGCTCCCAGGGGAGCACGTCGTGCGGCTGGAGTCCCGCCCGGGCACCGCTGACGGTGTGGGTCGGGTGGCCGTCCGGGAGCTCGTGCGAGCGGCCCTGCGACTGCGGCCCGACCGACTCGTGGTGGGTGAGGTGCGCGGCGCAGAGGCGCTCGACATGGTGTGGGCGCTGTCCACCGGTCACGACGGCTGCATGTCGACGGTCCACGCGGCGTCGGCCACCGCTGCGATGCGCCGGTTGGCCACGCTCTCGCTCGCAGCGGGGGAGCCGCTCCCGCTGGCGGCCGTCGAGGCCCAGGTCCGCTCGGCCGTGCACGTCCTGGTGGGCGTGGGTCGTCTCGGTGGCGCACGGCGTGGTGTGCGGTCGCTGCACGACGTCCGGGACGACCTGCCCGGCGACGCCCCGCTCGACCAGGTGCTGCGTCCGGTCGACCCCGACGTCGGCCACCGGTCGGAGCCGGTCGTCCGGTGACCACCGTCGGGTCGGTGGTCCTCGGTCTGGTGGCGGTCGTCGTGCTCGTCGTCCGCCGCAGCGCCGATCGTCGCCGGGTCCGGTCGGCCGGCCTCGCCGTCGCGACCCTGGGCGGGGACCTGGCCCGGTCCGTCCGGAGTGGACGCACGCTCGTCGAGGCGCTCGACGACGCGCGTTCCCACCACGCCGGGCCGCTGGCACCACACCTCGACGAGATCCACACCCGGCTCGCCAGGGGAGCGTCGCTCGACGAGTCCCTGGAGGCGGTGAGCCGCTCGGGTCCGGCGTCGTTCGCCGTCCTGGTCCGGGCCTGTCGGCTGGGCGAGCGGTCCGCGGGTGACGTGGCGGTCGTCCTCGACGGTGCGGTCGCGTCGATCGGTGACGAGCAGGAGCTCGAGGACGAGACTGCCGCCCTGACGGCGCAGGCGTGGACGTCGGTGTGGGTGCTCGCCGCGCTCCCGCTCGTCGGTGCCGCAGTGTTCGCCTCGGTCGATCCCCGGGTGGCGGGCGTCCTCACCTCCACGGGGGCCGGCCGGGTCTGCCTGCTCGTCGGCGTGGCGCTCGACGCTGCGGGCCTGTGGTGCGCCGGCCGACTCGTCGCCCGGACGGTCCGGTGACCCGCCTCCTGCCGACGGTCGTCGTCGCCGTGGCCACCTGGCGGTTCCTGGTCCGCCGGCCCGTCCCGCGCCGTGACCCGGGCGCATCGCCGGGACCGTCGAGGCGCCGAGCTCGCTCCTCCGTCGCTCGTGGGTCCTCCGTCGCTCGGGGGCACGGGGACGGGCTCGGTGGGCATCCAGGTCGAGGGGGTCGGCGCCCCACGTGGCCGCGGTCGTCGGGCCGGCCGGCCGTGGTGGAGCCGCCGCCGGACCTGGCCGCCACGGTCGACCTGCTCGCCGTGGCCGTCGGTGCCGGTGCCACGGTGCCGCTCGCCGTGGCGGCCGTGGGTGCGTCCGGATCCGGTCCCACCGCGGGAGCGCTCCGGAGCGTGACCGTCGCGGTCGGACGCGGGGCCGGGTTCGTCGGTGCCCTGGAGGAGCTGGATCGGGCGCTCGGGCCGGTCGGCCGGGAGCTCCGGATCCCCCTCGCCTCGGCGGTGACCTCGGGGAGTCCGGTCGGCCCGTCCCTCCGTCGGCTCGCCGACCAGGTGCGACTCCGGCGTCGTCGGCTGGTGGAGCGGCGCATCCGTCGCCTCCCCGTCCTGCTGCTCCTGCCGCTCTGCGGTCTGGTGCTGCCGGCCTTCGTCGTGCTGACGCTCGTCCCGGTCGGCCTGGTCACCGCCCGGGAGCTCGACCTGTCCGTCGTGGACGGTGCCCCGACCGGTCCTGCCACCCCGAGCGCCACCACCAGCCCCGGCCCGCCGTGAGTCGTCGACGCTTCCCCGATCCCGCATCCCACCCGAGGAGTCCCGTGTCACCGCACGATCCCAACCGGCCACCCGTCCCCAACCGGCCACCCGTCACCCGGCCCGACCCTCCGCCCGCCGATCCCCTCCACCGAGGTCCACTCCGTTCCCGTGCGCTCCACCGTCGTCCGCTGGAGCTGGCTCGCCGAGCCGCGGTGGGGGTGCACGCGAGCTGGTGGAGTCCACCGCTCGTCGGCGGCCAGCGCGGCCAGGGGACGGTCGAGTACGCGCTCGTCCTGATCGGTGCCGCTGCCGTGGCGCTGGCGCTCGTGGCGTGGGTGGCGCGCTCGGGCGCGATCGGCCGGCTCTTCGACGCGGTGATCGGCAGGGTCCTGAGCTCGGCCGGTTGAGGCGGCCGGGTCGCTGCGCCACCGGCCAGGCCTCGGTCGAGGTGGCGCTGGTGCTGCCGGTGGTGGCGGTCGTCGTCCTCGTCGTGCTGCAGGCCCTGCTCCTCGCCCGGGATCAGGTCGTCGTGGTGCACGCCGCCCGCACGGCGGCCCGGGCCGTCGCCGTGGAGGGGACCGCCGCCGCTGCCGGTCGGGCCGTCGGCGCCCAGGGGCTCGGCGCCCGGGCTCGCACCCGGGTGTCCGGTGTGCTCCGCCCGGGCGGGACGGCGGTGGTGGTGGTCGAGCTCGACCCGGTGCGTGTTCCCGTGGTCGGACGCGGCCTCGGCGACCTCCGCCTGCGCGAGCGGTTCGCCGTCATCGTGGAGGGGCCGTGACTCCTCGTCGACCGTTCAGTCGTGTCCCAGGGTGTGCTCCAGCAGCCGTCGGGCAGCGGCCTTGTCGAGCGGCTCGTTGCCGTTGCCGCACTTGGGTGACTGCACGCAGGCCGGGCACCCGTCGCTGCACGGACAGGACCGCAGCACCTCCAGGGTGGCGGCGGCGTGGCGGTCGGCGTCGGCGTGGGCCAGGTCCGCGATGCCGGAACCCCCGGGGTGGGCGTCGTGGATGCAGATCGTCGCGGCGTCGGTGTCGGGCAGGTGGGCCGTCGACACCCCGCCCACGTCCCAACGGTCGCAGATGGCGATGATCGGCATGATCCCGATGGCGGCGTGCTCGGCGGCGTGCAACGCCCCGGGGAGTTCGGCGGCGCCGAGTCCGGCGGCGTCGAGCAGCCCCTCGTCGTAGGTGGTCCACACCGCCCGGGTGCGGAGGACCGACGGCACGATGCCGTCCTCGGGCCCCAGCTCGACCCGTTCGAGCACTTCGTGGGTGGTCACGTCCCGCACCTGGAACCCGGTCACCACCGTCGTCACCTCGACGGTGCCGAGGCGTTGGGTGACCAGTCCGACGGTCCGCTCGTGCTCGGATCCGAGGATGCGCAGGTCCGTGGTGGAGCGGGCCTGGGTGTAGGTCTCGCCCGGGTCCGGTCGCACGAGCACGGTGCGGGCTGCGTGCTCGATGCGCACGACCCGCCAGGAGCGGCCCTGGTGGAGGTAGATCGCACCGGGGTGTGCGGTCGACGCCACCCGGGCCTCGTCGATCGTGGCGATCGTGGTCGGGTCGCGCCGCAGACCGGGTGGGCCGCCGGACCCCTCGACCCGGATCCGGTACTCGCCCCTGGCCGCAGTCCGGATCCCCACGGCGGCCGCCGGCTCGCCCCGACCGGTCCAGTGGATCGTCGGCCCGGCCGGTCCACCCGGTCGGACCCGGGCCCGCCCGGTGCGCACCAACTCGGCGGTGGCCTCGTCGAGCTCGGGTCCCCACAGGTCGCGGTCGGCCCGGCTGACGGGCAGCTCGGCGGCGGCGCAGCCCACCTGGGGGACCATCACCTCGGGGTTGGTGAGGTTCACGACCACCCGGTCGGTCGGGCGGTCGAACAGGAGCTCGGGGTGACGCACGACGTACTGGTCGAGCTGGTCCTGACCCGCGACGAGGACGGCGATCGACGGCTGGTGCTCCCGGCCGCAGCGTCCGACCTGTTGGCGGAACGACGCCGTGGTCCCCGGGTAGCCGCTGAGCACCACGGCGTCGAGACCTCCGATGTCGACGCCGAGCTCGAGCGCACTCGTGGCCACCACGACCGACAGCTCCCCGGCGGCGAGCTCTGCCTCGACCTGTCGTCGCTCCTCCGCCAGGTGGCCGGCCCGGTAGGAGCGCACCCCGGCGGCCAGGTCGTCGGGGAGCGTGCGGCGGAGCTGCTCGGCGACCAGCTCGGTGCTGCGTCGCGCCCTGCAGAACACGAGCGTGCGCAGTCCGGATCGGACCAGCCGGCTGGCCACGAGCGTGGTCTCGGCGTGCAGCGACCACCGGGGTGGCTCGTCGGTCGCATCGAACACCTCGGCAGCGGCCTCCGGATTCCACAGCACGATCGTCCGTTCGCCCCGGGGCGCCCCGTCGTCGGTCACGCTCTCCACCTCCCGGCCGCACAGGCTGGTGGCCAGCTCGGCGGGCCGGGCGATCGTCGCCGAGCTGAACGCGAACGTCGGGTCGCCCCCGTGGTGCGCGGCGAGCCGCCGGAGTCGACGGAGCAGGTGGCCCGTGTGGCTCCCGAACACGCCGCGCAGCACGTGCAGCTCGTCGACCACCACCAGGTCGAGTCGACCGAGGAACCGACCCCATCGACCGTGGTCGGGGAGGATCCCGTGGTGGAGCATCTCCGGGTT
>CAIQNH010000037.1 GCA_903873135.1 uncultured Actinomycetes bacterium | reverse complement strand
GTGGTCGTCGTCGACGTGGTCGGCCCGGGCGGAGTGGGCGGAACACAGGCCAGCGCGACCAGACCGATCGCACTGATCACCACTGCCAACAAGCTTCGAGCCGCCATGAGGATCCCCCTACCCACCCCGCAGGGTGCATCGCCGAGGGGTGCGCCACCGCTGCCGACGGAGACCACCCCCTCACGAGTCCGAACTGAACGGAACTCAATATCTTGTTTACCGGTCGCGGAGGGCTGCGTCAACGAACGGCTGCCCCGGTGGTCCGGCTCCGATCGCTGGGTCCCGGCTGCTCCGGGTCCTGCGCCCTCGGCCCGGTACCCCGGTCGGGAACTTTTGCTCGCACCAGCGGCTCGGACTGTGTAAGGTTCGCTTCTGATCACACCTGAACGTGGCTCAGTCTGTCCGCGGGTCGTCACCCGACTGGCAGCGGTCACCGCCGGGACACATCCGCAGTGCGAGTCCGGCCGGCTCGCTGGAGGGGGAAACGATGAACGAGACCGCACGCAGGGCCCCGATGGCCCGGAAGATGGCAGCGGTGCTGTCGGTCGCCATGCTCGGTGGCCTGCTCGCGGCGTGTGCGCCGCCTGCGCCGAGTGGTCCCACACCGCAGCAGAAGTTCTGCGAGTTCTGGGAGAAGGTCGAGGACAAGTCGGTGTCGACCGATCCGGCGGCGCTCGAGAACCAGGCGGTGCTGGTCAAGGACCAGGTGGTCGCCGAGGCCGACCAGACCGACGTGCTCGGCAACGCCTGCACCGACCCGACGGCGCGGGTCGACCTGGAGGGTGCCGTGCTCGCCCAGGGCACCGAGGTGCTCGAGGAGCAGGGCACGAGCAACACCACGAAGGTCGCTGCGGTCACCGGCGACGAGATCGGTGCCGGTGAGCCCGTCCTCGAGAACCTGTCGCTGACCTCGCTGACGGCCGAGATCGGGGTCAACGGCATCGTCGTGCGCGGTGCCGTGGCCGTTCGCATCTCCGGCGTCACGTCGACGATCGGCTTCATCGGCACGCTCTCCAACCTGCAGAACTGGTCCGTGAGCCTGTCGTCCTCGTCCTTCACCATCCCGGGGATCACCACCTCGCCCGTCACCTTCAACGGTGTGCTGAAGGTGCTCAACGGCGTCCCGTCGCTCTCGCTCACGGCGCTGGCCTCGTCGGTCAAGATCGGTGACATCACCGTGACCGGCGCCCGGCTCGAGCTGAACGCCTCCGAGGCGACCGGCCTGAGCGCCAAGGCCGAGGGCACCGTCAAGGTCGGACCGAGCACCGTCGCCGGCCGCGTCGACGTGGAGTTCGACCGCCGTGGTGCGCTGGTCTCGGCCGAGGCCGACCTCGACGTGCGCCTCAAGGGCACCCAGGCCGGTGGCCAGACCATCGACCTGACCGGTCAGGTCCACCTCGACGGCAACGCCCAGGAGACCTCGGTCACCTTCAGCGGCAGCGGCGTCGTGGGCAGCCTGCAGGTCAACAACGCCAACGGCACGCTGACCCTCGCCACCAACCGGGCCACCTTCGTCGGTGAGCTCGACGTGGTCCAGGGACCGAACGTCCTGCGCTTCAACGGCCAGATCGTCTGGGACGGACTGACGGCATCGACGCCGTTCCTCCTGCTCGAGGGCGCCGGTGAGTTCTCCGGGACACTCCAGGACGGCTCGGTCGTGGAGGCGTCCGGCACCGTGTCGACCGAGGTCTCCGGTGGTCAGCTGCGAGCCGTGGTCGACGGTGACTTCGCCATCGGCAACCTGCAGGCGACCGGTCGGGCCGTGCTCGAGATCAACGGGCCGACGACGGTCCTCGAGATCGAGGCCGAGCTGGACGGCACCGGGTTCGGCGGTTCGCTGACCGGCGTCGTGGTCATCACCGACGGTCGGGCCGAGACCGTGGCGCTCGACGCCGTGCTCGACGGCTCGGTGACCTTCGGCGACGCCACGCTGACCGGCGCCACCCTCTCGGTGGACAGCTCCTACGGGAGCCCGCTCGACATCCGCTTCACCGGCGGCCTGAAGGTCGGCAACCGGGCCAACGTCACCGCCGACCTGGCGGCGAGCATCGGTCCGAGCGGTGCGCTCCTCAACCTCGAGGGCAACGTCTCCGGTTCGCTCCTGCTCGACAGCTGGGGCATCGCCAACTTCAGCGGCTCCGTCGTCGCCGGTGCCGATCAGGTCACCCTCACGGGTGCGGGTCGGATCGCCACCGTCAACTTCCCGCTCGGCATCGACTTCCGGGGTTCGTTCACCTCGAAGCTCTCGGAGCCGACGTGGGCGCTCGACGGCAGCGGCAGCTTCCGGATCGGCCCGATCCAGCTGGCCTCGGCCCGCCTGAAGCTCTCGCAGACCGCTGGGATGCAGGCGACCCGTGTCGGGTTCTACTTCAACATCCTCTTCATCCCCACGTACCTCGAGGGCAACTTCTACATGCGTGCGGAGGGCGGGTGCTCCAAGGTGGACCTGACCGGCGGCAGCTTCCTGGCCCGCCCGATCGCAGCGCTCGTGCTGCCGGGTGTGATCGGTTGTCCGGTCAACGCCTACGCCTGATTGATCCGCTGATCATCTCGAACCGGCCGTCGATCCATCCGGGGTCGGCGGCCGGTTCGCGTCTGCGGCAGGTCGGTCGGTCGTGCCGGTCCACGGTCGGGGTGTGACGTCGTGAGCGACGACCGGCCACCCGACGTCGAGATCGTCCTCGCCGGGGACGCTCCGGTCACCGTTGCCGGTGCCGCAGTCCGAGCGGCGGCGCTCGCCGCCGGTCTGGTCGAGCGTCGCGCCGGCCGCCTCGAGGTGGTGGTGCAGCAGCTGCTCGTGGAGTCGAGGACCCGGGAGTCCGTGTCCGGCGAGACCGGGTCACAGGTCGAGGTGCGTCACGACGACCGCAGCGTCGAGGTGGTCCTGCGGGACCGACGACTCCCGCTCGACCCGGAGGAGCACCGTCGCGCCGGCTCGCGCCGGCTGGCCCACCTCGGGTTCGTCGACCACCTGGAGGTGGCTGCCGAGGGTGAGTCCGGCAACGTGGCGCGGTGCACGGTGCACCTCGACGAGGAGGTACTCCACCGCACGGCGACGGGCGGGGACGTGGAGGTGCTCGACGATGCAGCACCGCGGGTCGACGACGAGGTGGCCGCCTCCGTGGTGATCAGGCCGATGACCGCCCAGGACGCCGTCGGCGTGGCCCGCTGCGTGTACCGGTGCTACGGGTACAGCTACCTGGACCCGACGATGTACCGGCCGCAGCAGCTCCAGCGCGCGCTCGACTCGGGGGTCGTCCGGTCACTGGTCGCGGTGACCGGCAGCGGCGAGGTGGTCGGCCACATCGCCCTGACCTACCAGCACCTCGACGACCGGGTGCCCGAGGGCGGGAAGCTCGTGGTGGACCCGCGCTTCCGGGGTCACCACCTGGCGGATCGACTCGGCCGGGCGCGGCTGGACTGGGCCCGGGAGCTGGGTCTGCCCGGGATCTGGGTCGAGTGCGTCACCAACCACGAGTTCTCCCAGCACGAGGTCCTGGGGCTCGGGGCAGCCGAGACCGGATTCCTGGTGGGCGCCCAGCCGGCGACGGTGCACATGGAGGCGGTGGCCAACGCCGTCGAGGGTCGACACAGCCTGCTGGCCATGTACCTGCCGGTCAGCAGCACGCCCCCGGGGGCGCTGCACGTGCCGGAGCGCCACGCCGACCTGCTGGCGGTGATCGTCGACCGTCTCGGCCTCGACCGGACGGTCACGACGGCCGTCGTCCCGCCGTCGGCGGCGACCACGGCGAGCGTCCTGACCCTCAGCCCGAGCGCCGGACTGGCCGAGGTCCGTGTGGACTGCATCGGCGCCGACCTGGCCGACCACCTGGCGGACCAGCTCGAGTCGCTCGCCGCGCTCGACCTGGCCGTGGTCCACCTCGACCTCCCCGCCGACGATCCGTCGGCCACCTGGGCCGCCGACGAGGCGGAGCACCTCGGCTGGTTCCTCGGTGCGTGGCTCCCGTGCGTCAGTCCGTCCGGCGACGTCGTGCGTCTGCAACGGCTCGCAGGTCGCCCGGTCGACAACGTCCACGTGGTCTGTGCCCGACCGGAGGGTGAGGCCGTGCGGGACCACGTGCTCGCCGAGTGGCGCCGCGTCGTCCGGGGACTGCCGTGAGCACCGGACCGGTCGGCCGGGGCGGGCCTCAGCCGATCGAGACGCTGTAGCTGCCGCTGACCCCGACCGCGATCCGGAACCCACCGGGGACCGCACGCGTGGTCACCGATCCGATCCCCGAGCCCGTGACCTGTGGTGGATCGGCAGCGCCCGAGGGGAACCACACGTCGGCGGTACTCGGTGCGGACGTGGTGCCGGTGAAGGTGATCGGTCCGCTCCCGCACGGCTCCGCCTCGAGCGAGGTCAGCCGACCCGGTGCCGAGCGTGGGTAGGGCCTCGTCGGACAGGCCTGGATCGAGCGGGCGTTCCCGCAGTCGGGGAGTCGCCGCAGGATCTCCTCCTCGCTCAGGGGGTAGGAGGTGTTGTGGGGGTCACCGCACGCCTGCTCCCACTGCCACCACGTGTCGCCGGCGTAGAGGAGTCGGTCGGCGAGTCGGTGCACCCGTGAGGCCCACCCCCGGTTGAACTCGTCGCCCCGGTACGCCCCGTACTCACCGAGGAACACCGGCGTCCGGTAGGCGTCGGCGGCGGTCCGGTAGCCCTGCATCGACAGGTCCAGGAACCCGGCGATGTCGTCGAACGACTCGGCGTAGGTGTGGGGGGCGAAGACCAGGTTGTCCTCGCCGTCGGCGAAGTCGAACGGGATGAGCGGGAAACCTCCGAAGACGGGCTCGAAGAAGATCGGGTGCGTCGGCGCACCCGGGGCGTGGTCCTGTTCCGCAGCCCGGATGTTGTCGATGGCGTCGGCGTAGGCGCTGGAGAGCGCGCTGGCGGTGTAGTCGAACGACGACCCCAGCCCGGGCTCGTTGAGGAGGTCGAATCCGGCCACGCCCGGGTCACCGGCGAACTGGCTGGCGATGAAGTACCAGAGGTCGCCGAAGGCGTCACGGATTCCCTCGCGGTTGGCGTAGAAGTTGTTCCACGCCTGTCGCACCGCGGGCGGGTTCTCCCGCTTGCCGTCGGGCGAGCACGTCTCTGCGCCGTCGGTGAACGTCGCCCACTCGGGGGCCCCGTCCCAGCCACGCGTGCGCTGCCAGCCCGGTGGGCAGACGTGGTCGATCGGCGAGTAGACGAACTTGGACCACGCGTCCTGGTGCAGGTCGACGAGCGCGTACATGCCGTGGGCGTTCGCCTGCTCGACGGCGTCGCGGACCCTGGCGGCGTAGGCCAGGTCGTACTGCCCTCGCTCGGGCTCCCAGGCCGACCACGTGGTCACCAGTCGGATCACGTTGAAGCCCATCGCCTGGGCGTCGTCCCAGTCGTCCTCGTCGAGCGTGGCCACCGTGGGAAGCCGGGGATCGGTGACGAAGTAGTCGCCGAGCTGGTTGAAGTTCGCTCCCCGCAGGGTGACCTGACGCCCGGCGGAGTCGTAGATGGCGGCGTTCGTGCCCCGGGTGGCCCGGAGCGGGAGGAGGCCGGCGTCGGCGCCCGGGTCGGGTCCGGCCACCGGACCGGGCGCCGGGGCGCAGGCGGCGGCGACCAGGGTCACCAGCACGATCGATGACAGCAGCGCTCGTCGCACCCTCACCCCTCCGCTCGTCGCCATCGTCCGGTCGAACGCCGGACGCCGCACCAGCCTGGCGGCTGGGCAACGACCTCAGGGTGCCACAGCGCGTCGGCCGGGACCAGCAGGCGGACCTCCCCGTGGGACGGATCGGTGGCATCATCTCCTGCTGTGAGTCGACGCACGGCTGGTGCCGCACTCCTGTGCGTGCTGCTCGCCGCCACGGGTGTCGGCCTGGGCTGCACCTCGGGGAGCGACGACGGCCGGGGCGCAACGGGCGACTCGACCGAGACCACCTCGACCGTGGCCGACAGCGGAGGAGCCGGGCCGGGTGCGCCCACACCGGTGGCGGCGCTCCCTCCGGTGGCCGAGCGGCGGTCCTACCTCGACGAGGAGGTGGTCGCCGAGGTGCCCGAACCCGAGCCCGACGCCGAGCGGGCCGAGCTCGAGCGGCGGCGCACCGAGGCCGGTCGCCCGCTCGAGACCGGGGGCGACGACCGGTTCACCCGGGTCGGTGAGGGCACGCCGGTGCGGTTCGCCGAGCTCACCGTCGACGTCGGACGTCGACGGACGCTCAACCCGTTGCGGTTGGCCCGCGCCGCCTCGATCGTGGCCGTGGCCGGGCACGAGGCGGCCCTCGCCGCAGCGCGGAGCGCTCCGCCCGACGTGCCGCCGCCGGCCGAGGTCGACCCCGGCCTGGGTGCACCGGTCGCCGGAGTCGACGCGTCGGGCGTCGAACTCCCCGAGGGTCAGCTCCCACCGGAGGTGGTGACGGCGGCGGCGCAGCGACGGGTGGCCTGCGAGCTGTTCCCGGTGGAGTGCCCGCGGTTCGAGGTCCTCGACACCGTGGCGACCCGACGGCTCGTGGCCTCGGGGGCGGCGTGGCCCTCGACGATCGACGCCGCCCGTTCACTGGGTGAGTCCACCGGGGATGCGGTGCTCCGCCGGTCGGCAGCCGACGGTGCCGCCCCCTGGTCGGCCTCGCCCGACGATCTCCCACCGGGGGGTGAGTGGGTGCCGACCCCGGGCATGTTCGCCCCGGCCCTCGAACCGTTCGCCGGCGAGTGGCGACCGTGGAACCTGACCTCGGGGGACCAGTTCCGTCCGCCGCCACCTCCGGCGGTGGGTACCCCGGAGCACGCCGCAGCCACCGAGCAGGTCCTGGTGGAGGGGTCGAACCTCACGGACCGGGACCTCCGGGTCGCCTCGTACTGGGACATGGGCCCCGGCACGTCGACCCCGCCGGGGTACTGGATCAGCGACATCGCCGCGGACGCGCTCCGCCAGGCTCCCGTGTCGGACCAGGCGTCCGGTCTCGCACTGGTCGCCACGGCCGAGCTCGACGCCGGCATCGCCGCGTGGGACGCCAAGTACGCCTACCGCACGGTGCGTCCGGTCACGGTGATCCGCAAGGGTGCCGCTCCCCAGTGGTTGCCGTCGCTGGTGACGCCACCGTTCCCCTCGTACGTCTCCGGTCACTCGGCGTTCACGGCTGCGGCGGCCGAGACCATGAGCGTGCTGCGACCCGAACGCACCGACGAGTTCTTCGACGCCGCAGCGGAGGCGAGCGACTCGCGTCTCACCGGCGGGATCCACTACTGGTTCGACCTGACCGAGGGAGCCACCCTCGGCGAGCGGGTCGGTCGGGCGGCCCTGGAACGGGCCGGCGTGCGACCGGTCGAGGGCGTCCGGCCGGTTCGGGAGCGCATCGTCCACGGCTCGGCGGACGTTCGGAGCGGGGGTCGGCAGTGAGGATCGCTCGGACGGTGGCCGCGGTGGTCCTGACGACTGTCGTCGCGGCCTCGTGTGCCTCCGACGGCGAGCCCGCGGCGACGAGCGCGCCGACCACGTCGATCGACCTGGTCACCGGTGAGGTCCCGCCCCCGGTCGAACCACCGCCTGCCGAGCTGTCGGCGGCGCAGCTCGGCGGGTTGCGGTTCACCGACGTCACCGACGTCGCCGGGCTCGACCGGGAACGCTCCACCCGCGAGCTGCTCGGGGAGGACGGCATGACGGGCCCGGTGAGCGTCGTCGACGTCGACGGTGACGACCTACCGGACCTGTTCCTGCCGCGCACCGGCGACGTGAACTCGCTCTACCGGAACGACGGCGACGGCACCTTCACCGACGTGGCGGCCGAGGCAGGGCTCCTGGGACCGAATCCCCAGTTCGGCACGGGGCCGACGGTCTTCTTCGACGCCGACGCCGACGGTGACCAGGACGCGTACCTGGCTGCCGTCGGCGCCGAGTCCGACCGGCTCTACCGCAACGACGGCACCGGCAGGTTCACCGACGTGACGGTCGAGAGCGGCGTGTTCCAGCCGCCGCCCACCCGGCTCCGCAACGGAGACCAGGTCCACGGTCTCGACGTGGCCGACGTGGACGGTGACGGTGACCTCGACCTGGTGGTCGTGCAGTGGGACACGGCGGTCCCGGAGAACGCGGCCAACGCGGGTGCGCAACGTCAGGCCGCCTCGGGCGACCAGCGGTTGGACCGCTTCGGTGACATCTGCGCGGGCACCGCGGAGATCCGATCCCGGGGGATCCCGAGGGTTCCGGGGGAGGTCCCCAACCGGAGTCGGTTGTGGATCAACGACGGTGACGGCACCTTCACGGACGGTACGGCGGCGTGGGGGGTCGACTTCACGCAGATCCTCGGCTTCACCCCGGTCCTCGCCGACGTCGACGGCGACCGGTGGCCGGACCTGACCATCACCGGTGACGCCTGCACGTCCCAGCTGTACCGGAACGTCGACGGTCGGCGGTTCGAGAACGTCACGGCGTCCGCCGGTGTGGGCACCGACGAGAACGGCATGGGATCGGTGGTCACCGACGTCACCGGTGACGGCGCGCCCGACTGGTTGATCACGTCGATCTCGTTCCCGACCGAGGCCCGGGTCTGTCCGGTGCTCAGCTCCATCAACGGCTGCAGCGGCAACCGGCTGTTCGTCAACGACGGCGGGGGCCGGTTCGTCGACGAGACCGACCGGTGGGGGCTCCGTGACTCCGGTTGGGGCTGGGGGGCCGCCGTGGAGGACTTCGGCAACGACGGGACCCGGGACGTGGTGATCACCAACGGTTTCGGCGAGGTCGACGCCCGCCGCCCCGAGGGTCGGAGCTTCACCCGTGACTACTTCACGTACTTCCTGGACGATCCGACCCGCTTCTGGGTCCGCACCGGGGACCGGTTCACCGAGGCGTCGGCTGCGATCGGGCTGGACCACCGGGGCATCGGCGTCGGACTGGCCCCGTTCGACCTGGAGGGTGACGGCGATCTGGACCTGGTGATCGTGGAGAGCGAGGACGCGCCCGTGCTCTACCGCAACGACACGCCGGCCCGGCGGTGGCTGCGTGTGCGACTCGACGACCCCTCCTCGCCGGGCAACCGATCGGCGCTGGGTGCCGTGGTCACGGTGACTCCGCAGGAGGGTGCCGACCCGGTGGTGACGGAGGTGTCGACCGGGGGTTCCTACGAGTCCCAGCGGGAACCCGTCGTCCACGTCGGTCTGGGGGACGTGGCCCGGGTGGCCTCGGTCGAGGTCCGCTGGCCCGGGGCCGACGAGCCGCAGGTGCTCCGGGACGTCGCCGCCGACCAGGTGCTGACCGTCGTCCGGTCACCGGTCGGCTGAGCCCGAGCTCCGGCCCGCGAAAAGTGTCACGGAGCGGCGCCGACTGACTCTGGAACCCTGACGGACACGCCCGTGCCCGTCGGAGTCGGGAGGACGACGGTGTGCGACGTGACCAACGGTGCCCCGGGACGCGAGCGGAACTGACGTGGCGCCACGTACGATCGGTGCTCGCATGGGTTCCACTGCGAGCGACACACGCTCGGACGCCGATCTCGTCGCCGCTGCGCTCGACGGCGACCGCGGTGCGTTCGGCGCGATCTACGACCGGTACGCCTCGACGGTGTTCTCGGTCTGCTCGCAGATGCTGGCCAACCGTGACGACGCCGAGGACGTCACCGCCGACGTCTTCCTCGTCGCAGCCGAGCGCCTGGGGCAGCTCCGTGATCCGTCGCGTCTGCGCTACTGGTTGCTGTCGATCGCTCGGCGCAACGTCTACCGCCGGAGTTCGGCGCGTTCCCGCACCGCCGTGGTCGCAGAGGTGGACACGGTGACCGATGCGCTCGTCACCGAGGACCGGGCCAGCGGTGACCTGGAGGACGCCGAGCTGGTGTCGGCCGTGCGCGACGCTGCCGACGGCCTCGACGAGGGCGACCGCATGGTCCTGGAACTCACGCTCCAGGGTTGCGAGGGGAGCGACCTGGCCGACGTGCTCGGGGTCTCGCCGAACACGGCGAGCCAGGCGGCGTCGCGCATGCGCAGTCGGCTGGAACGTTCGCTCGGTGCGCTGTTCGTCGCCCGTCAGGGTCGTGAGGACTGCTCCGAGCTGCGTGGCGTGCTCGCCGACTGGGACGGCGCGTTCTCCGTGCTGTGGCGCAAGCGGGTGGCGCGTCACGTCGACGGGTGCAGCACCTGCGAGGACCGGGCCCGTCGGGTCCCGGCGGTCCTCCTGCAGGGGCTCGCAGGTGCGGCGCCGGCCGTCACCGTCCCGATCAGCCTGCGCGAGCGGGTGCTCGACGGTGCCCGGGTCGGAGTGTCGACGGAGGCACCCTGGAGCGACTCGGGTTTCCCCCGGGCCGACGCCGCTCGTCGGTCGTGGCGGAAGCTCGCTGCGGTGGTCGGCGGCCTCGTGGTGGCCGCGGTCGCGCTCGTCATCGGGAGCGGCGTGGTGGGTGGCGACGACGCTCCGACGACGACCACCACGTCGACCTCGTCGTCGACCTCGTCGTCGACGAGCACTCCTCCGCCGACGACGGTGCCCACGACGATCCCCGCTCCGTCGTCGGTCGCACCGGCGACGACCCAGCCACCGACGAGCGATCCTCCGACTCCGACGGTGACCACCGGACCCGGGCGACCGGACAGTGGCAGCACCTCCGACAGTGGGTCCGGAGGAGGCTCGGGGGGAGGTGCGGACGAGCCGTCCACCGGGGGAACCCCGACGGTCCCACCGACTCGACCACCGCGGACGGACCCGCCCCGTGAGACCGCGCCGCCGACGACGGCGCCTCCCGGAGGGTTCACCGGCCCACGGCCTCCCCGGTTCTCCGGTCCGTTCCCGACCCTGGCCGACCCGGGCCGTGGCGGCGGGGTGCCGGTCATCCCCTGATCGAGGTCTGGTTCCCGGTCGGCCGGTTGCCGGCGGATCGGCCGGTGCGACGCCCCCGGAAGGACACCGGCAGAGGGCCTTGACGCCGACAGGACGCCTTACTTACTCTCAGGTCACTCGTTGGGCGACGAGTGACTTCAGAGGGGGATCAGGCGATGCGAAGCCTTCGTGTGTTGGTCGTTGCGTTGTTGGGTGCGGTCGCACTGGCAGCGTCTGCGTGTGTGCCACCGTCATCCGGACCCGGTGGCAACCAGGCCCCCATCGCCTTGGCCAACGGCTCGCCCCTGCTGGGCCAGGCACCGCTGCTGGTGTTCTTCTCCTCGGCAGGGTCGAGCGACCCCGACGGGTCGATCGCCTCGTACTCGTGGAACTTCGGTGACGGCAGCCCGGTCAGCAACGCCATCAACCCGATCCACACCTACACCACCGGTGGCGTCTTCACCGCCCAGCTGACGGTCACCGACGACGGCGGCTCGAGTGCCACCAGCTCCATCAACGTGATCGTCGAGCCGCCGGACAACATCCCCCCGGTCGCGGCCATCGGCGCCGACACGCTCGCCGGCAAGACTCCGCTCACGGTGTCGTTCGACTCGACGGCCAGCGTCGATCCAGACGGGACGATCGAGTCCTGGTTCTGGCAGTTCGGTGACAGCTCCGGCCTGACCTCCACGACGTCGTCGACGACGCACACCTACGACTTCCCCGGCTCCTACGTGGCCACCCTCACCGTGACCGACAACAACGGGGCCGTGTCGACCGACTCGACGATCATCACGGTCACCGACAACCTCGTCCCGACCGCTGCGCCGACAGCGACACCCACCTCGGGCAAGGTGCCCTTCTCCACGCTCCTGAGTGGTTCGGGCTCGACGGACACCGACGGTGAGATCGTCGCCTACGACTGGGACTTCGGCGACGGCTCGACGGGCACCGGCGAGAACGTCATCCACACCTTCACCGCGGTCGGCACCTACGACGTCGAGCTGACCGTCACCGACGACAACGGCGACACCGACACCGGCACCGTCACGGTCGTGGTGAACGCGCTGCAGGCCCCGACCGCGGTGGCCAACGCCTCGATCGACGCCGGCAAGGCACCGCTCGGCGTGATCTTCTCGAGCGCAGGCACGGGCGACACCGACGGCACCGTCGTCGGCTACTCGTGGGACTTCGGCGACGGCACGCCCGTCAGCACCGCCGCCAACCCGTCGCACCTGTACGCGACGCAGGGTCTGTACACGGCCACGCTGACGGTGACCGACGACGACGGCCTGACCAACTCCACCACGGTGAGCATCAACGTCGGCCCGCCGAACGTCTCGCCGACGGCGGCGGGCGCGGCCACGCCGGCCTCCGGCAAGTCGCCCCTCGTGGTGCAGTTCGCCCCGACCGGATCGGTCGACACCGACGGCACGATCGTGTCGTACCAGTGGAGCTTCGGCGACGGCACGCCCGGGAGCACCGAGGAGTCCCCGTCGCACACCTACGTCGACCTGGGCACCTACACGGCGCTGCTGACCGTCACCGACGACAACGGAGCCACCTCGTCCAAGGCGATTCCCGTGGCCGTCGTGCCCAACCAGGGCCCGACCGCAGGAGCGACGGCGACCCCGGGCACCGGTCGGGAGCCCCTGACGGTGGCGCTCAGCTCGGCCCCGTCGGTCGATCTCGACGGTGGGGTCACCGGCTGCCTGTGGGAGTTCGGTGACGGCACCCCGGACAGCACCGACTGCGAGACCTCGCACGAGTACGTGCTCCCGGGCACCTACACGACGACGCTGACGGTCTCCGACGTCGAGGGTGAGACCGACTCGACCACGGTGACCATCACGGTCAACCCGAACCAGGCGCCCACCGCTGTGGCCAACGCCAACTTCCAGCAGGGCAACACGCCGTTCAGCCTGGTGTTCGACTCGACCGCCTCGGCCGACGCCGACGGCACGATCGTGTCCTACCTGTGGGACTTCGGCGACGGTTCGCCGACGAGCACCGAGGCCAACCCGGCGCACGTCTACAACGCCATCGGCGTCTACACGGCGACCCTGACCGTCACCGACGACCTCGGGGCGACGGACACCACCACGATCGACGTGGAGGCGCTCGACCCGTACGTGTACCTGCGGGCCGACGGCGACGACAGCGGCAGCGGCTACGTCGACGACCCGAAGGCCACGATCTCCGGCGCACTCGCCGCCGCCGTGGCCGGCGAGAAGGTCGGCATCAAGGTGGCCGGCGGCTCCTACGGCGGGTTCAGCGTCGTCGAGGGCGTCGACGTGGTCGGCGGGTTCGACCAGGACTTCGTGCCGGGCGGTCCGAACGGCTCGACGGTCGCCACCTTCACCGGCGACGCCGGCTCGCCGGGTGTCCTCGCCGACGGGGTCACCGAGGCGACCACGATCAGCGGTGTCGCGATCGTCGGCGGCGGTGGCGAGCAGGCCACCGGTGTCCTGGTGCGCAACGGCTCGGTCCTGAACCTCCAGGACGTCGAGGTCGACAGCGGCGCCGCCAGCGGTGCCGGTTCGAGCGCCTACGCCGTGCGGACGATCGGCGGCTCCACGGTGACGATCACCGACAGCTCGCTGCTCGCCCGTGACGGTGCCCAGGGCGTCCAGGGCGGCACCGGTACCACCGGCACGAACGGGGGCAACGGCAACAACGCAGGCGCTCCGCCGCTGATCGGTGTCGCTCCCGGCGCCTCGAGCGCCGGTGGCTCCGGTCTGGCCCGCTCGGGTGCGGGCGCCGCTGGCTGCCAGAACCTCTTCGGCAGCTGCCAGGGCAACACGGGCGAGAAGGGCGGCGTGGTCGGCACGGCCGACGGCGGTGGTGCCGGTGGCGTCCGCGGCACCTCGTGCTGCTCCGGTCAGGTTGGTGGCCAGGGTGGCGGCGGTGGCTCCACGAGCGCTGCTGCGGGCAGCGCCGGCGCTGCCGGCGTGGTCTCCCTCGGTGCCCTCGGAGACACCTTCTCCGGCGTGGCAGGCGGTCAGGGTGGCACCGGCGGCACCGGTGCCGGCGGCGGCGGCGGCGGCTCCGGTGGTGCGCCGGCCGGTGACCGCTCCGGCGGCGGTGGCTCGGGCGGCATCGGTGGCAACGGTGGCAGCGGCGGCCTCGGCGGCCTCACCGGTGGTGGCTCCTTCGCCTCGTACGCCAACGACGCCACGGTGACGATCGTCAACTCGACGCTGAGCACGAGCACGGGTGGCCAGGGTGGCACCGGTGGCACCGGAGGCACGGGTGGCCAGGGTGGCACCGGGGGCATCGGGCGCAGCCCGGGCAACTCGGCCGGTGCCGGCGGCGGCGGCGGCGGAGCCTCCGGCGGTCGCGGTGGCACCGGCGGCGGCGGCGGCGCTGGTGGCCCGTCGATCGGCGCCTACCACGTGGGCACCGGGAGCCAGACGGTGACGGGGATCGTCACCGCCATCGGGACGGGTGGTCCGGGTGGCTCCGGCGGTGCTGGTGGCTCCGGCGGTGCTGGTGGTGCCGGTGGCGCCGGCGGGACGCAGGGCACGACCAACCGCAACGGACTGCCGGGTTCGGCCGGCTCGACCGGTCTGACGGGCGGCCTCGGGTCGACGGGCAGCACCGGTACCCGGGCGGCGACCTACCAGGGCGGCTCGGCCAACCTGCCGCCGGCGGCCGCCGCCTCGGGCACGCCCACCTCGGGCAAGGGCCCGCTGGCGGTGTCGTTCGACTCGTCGGCCTCGTCCGACGCCGACGGCACCATCGCCTCGTACCTGTGGGACTTCGGTGACGGCTCGCCGACGAGCTCGGACCCGAACCCGACGCACACCTACGCCGTCGGCACCTACACGGCCCGCCTCACCGTCACCGACGACCAGGGCGTGTCGACGGTGGCGACGGTGAGCATCTCGTCCAACCCGAATCAGGGTCCGACGGCCGTGGCCAACGCCACTCCGGACTCGGGCAAGGCTCCGCTCGGCGTGAACTTCAGCTCCGCCGGGTCGACCGACCCCGACGACTCCGTGGCCGGCTACTCCTGGGACTTCGGCGACGGGGCCGGGACGAGCACCGACGCCAACCCCTCGTACACCTACGTCGCACAGGGTCTCTACACGGCGACCCTGACGGTGACCGACCAGGACGGCGCCACCGACTCGTCGACGGTGTCCATCAACGTCGGACCGCCGAACGTGGCTCCGGTGGCGACTCCGGTGGCGACGCCCACGTCGGGCATCGCCCCCGTCACGATCTCGTTCGACGGGTCGGGTTCCTCGGACTCCGACGGCACGGTCACGGCCTACAGCTGGGACTTCGGTGACGGCTCGCCGGCAGCGAGCGGTGCGACGGCGAGCCACCTCTACTCGACGCCGGGGACCTACACGGCGGTCCTGACCGTGACCGACGACGACGGCACGACCGGGTCCACCCCGGTGACCATCGAGGTGGCGGTCAACCAGCTGCCGACGGCATCGGCCACGGCGACTCCGACGTCGGGCATCGCCCCGGAGACCGTCTCGTTCGACGGGTCGGGCTCCTCGGACTCCGACGGCACGGTGGTGTCCTACAGCTGGGACTTCGGTGACGGCTCGCCGACAGAGAGCGGTGCGACGGCGAACCACACCTACACGTCGGCGGGGACCTACACGGCCACGCTGACGGTCACCGACGACAAGGGCGGCGTCAGCACCGGCACCGTGACCATCACCGTGGCGGCCAACCAGCTGCCCAACGCGCTGGCGGCGGCGACCGTCACGAACGGGACCGCTCCACTGTCGGTGACGTTCGTCGGAGCTGGCTCCTCGGACTCCGACGGCACGGTGGTGTCGTACAGCTGGGACTTCGGTGACGGTTCGCCGACGGCGAGCACGGCGACGGCCAGCCACACCTACACGTCGGCGGGGACCTACACGGCCACCCTGACGGTCACCGACGACAAGGGCGGTGTGGGCTCCGGCACCGTGACCATCACCGTGGCGGCCCCGCCGAACCAGGCGCCCACGGCCACGGCGAGCGCGACGAGCGCCACGAGTGGCCCGGCGCCGCTGACGGTGACGTTCACGCCGGCGGGTTCGGGTGACGTGGACGGCGTGATCGTCTCGACGGTCTGGGACTTCGGCGACGGCTCGCCGTCGACCGGTGACCCGTCCCCGACCCACACCTACACGACGGTGGGCTTCTACACGGCCACGCTGACGGTGACCGATGACGACGGTGCCACCGCCACGGACACGGTCGCCATCACGGTCGAGGAACCACCACCACCACCGGAGTGAGGTGACGAAGCGGTCGGCGGCGGGTGAGGGAGCCCGCCGATCGGCCCGGGGACAGCCGGCACAGGGCCGGGCAGGAGCAGTGACACAGGAATCGGGGGACCGTCTCCGGCAGGGGCGGTCGAGGGAACTGAACAGAGGGCGATGATGCGATCCAAGGGTGTGCGCACGACGAGGGGGACGAACAGGGCGGCTCTCGCCCTGGTCGCAGTGCTGGGCGCGGCTGCGCTCGTCGCCGCGGCGTGCACCCCACCGGCTCCCGATCCCAACGCGGCGCCGACGGCCCGTGTCTCGGCGACCCCGACGGTGGGTCTCGCCCCGCTGACCGTCCAGTTCAGCTCGGCCGCATCGAGCGATTCCGATGGCTCGATCGCCTTCTACCTGTGGAACTTCGGTGACGGCAGCCCCACGTCGACCGAGGCCAACCCGACCTACACCTACACGAGCACGGGTGCGTTCATCGCCACGCTCACCGTGACCGACAACCGCGGGGCCACGAGTTCGTCGACGGTCACGATCGACACGACGACCGGCACGGACCCCGGGGCCAACCGCCCACCGACGGCCGTCCTGACACCCAGCTCCCCGACCTCGGGGAAGGCGCCGCTCTCGGTGAGCTTCTCCTCGCTGGGTTCCGGCGACGTCGACGGTTCGATCGTCTCGTACAACTGGAACTGGGGTGACGGCACGACGCCCGGATCGACCCCGAACGCCTCGCACGTCTTCGCCGCCCCTGGCTCGTACACCGTCGTCCTCACCGTCACCGACGACGACGGGGCGACCGGTACCTCCTCGACGGTGGTCACCGCGGCTGCCAACCAGCCGCCGGCCGCATCGGTGACGATCACTCCCACCGAGCGTGTGGTCACCAACCCCATCTCGTTCTCCTCGGCCGGTTCGGTCGACCCGGACGGCACGATCGTGTCGTACCGCTGGGACTTCGGTGACGGCAGTCCGCTGTCGACCGCAGCCAACCCCACGCACACCTACAGCGCCGTGGGCACCTACAACGTCTCGCTCCGTGTGGTCGACGACAACGGCGTCGCCGACACCCGCGTCGTGCCCATCTCGGTCCTGAAGATCAACGACGTCCCGGTGGCGGCTGCGAACGCCTCGCCGACCTCGGGCAAGGCGCCGCTCGCGGTGGCGTTCTCCTCGGCCGGCACCGTCGACATCGACGGCACGATCGCGGCCTACAGCTGGGACTTCGGTGACGGTTCGCCGGTCAGCGCCGACGCCAACCCGACCCACACCTACGCTGCGCTCGGGACCTACACGGCCACGCTGACGGTGACCGACGATCGGGGTGCCACCGACTCGGCCGACGTGACCGTGAACGTGGCGGCCCCGAACGTCCCGGCGACGGTCGTGGCCTCGGTCGACCCGACCTACGGCAAGGTGCCGCTGCCGGTGCAGTTCTCCTCGGCCGGCACGTCGGACTCCGACGGCACCGTGGTGGCCTACGAGTGGGACTTCGGCGACGGTTCGCCCGTCAGCACCGAGGAGAACCCGAGCCACGTCTACGCGACCGCCGGGATCTTCGTGGCCACGCTGACCGTGACCGACAGCGACGGAGCCACGAGCTCCACCACGGTCACCCTGGAGCGCGTGCTCAACGTGTTCCCGACGGTGGTGGCCTCCGGGACGCCGACCTCGGGCAAGGGCCCGCTCACCGTGGCGTTCTCGTCCGACGGGACCGTCGACACCGACGGCACGATCGCCGGCTACAGCTGGGACTTCGGTGACGGCTCGCCGGTGAGCACCGACGCCAACCCGACCCACACCTTCGCTCCGTCGGCCACGCCGTACACGGTGACGCTGACCGTCACGGACGACAGCGGTGACTCGGACCAGGCGACGGTGTCGATCTTCTCGGCGCCGAACGTGGTCCCGACCGCCGTCGCCAACTCCGACGTGGCCGCGGGCAACGC
>CAIQNH010000036.1 GCA_903873135.1 uncultured Actinomycetes bacterium | reverse complement strand
CCCTGAACCCACCCAAGTCCACCGTGTTGGACCTGGGCGCGGACGACCTGTTGCTGGTCGTCCGCCGCACGGCCTGAGCAGACACCGCCGACCCGTCCGGCAGGTCCAGGAACGATCCGATCGCCCTGCCGTGACAAAGTGTCAGACTGCCCACGACTCGACTCTTGGCCGTGGGGTCGGAACCGACCGACCGCATCCGCACCACCTTGGGGGATCCATCATGCGTCACACACACCGCCTCCTCACCGCCGTCGTCGGCGTGGCCGTCCTGGCCACACTCGGCGCCTGCGGCGACGACTCCAGCGCACCGACCAGTGCGCCGTCCACCACCGCCGCAGTCGGCGCAGACGTCGAGCTGAGTGCCGAGTTCTGCACCGAGCTGGGTCGGGAGACCCCGACGCCGCAGTTCGTCGAGTCGGCACCCGAGCAGCTGCAGGAGGGAGCTGCGGCGGTCGTCGCGTCCGGCGAGGCCCTGTCGAGCCAGGAGCCGAACCCGAACGGCGTCACCGAGCTCGCCGACACCCTGGGTGCCGACGGAGTGGCCGAGCAGATCGACCAACTGGCGACCGCGGCGGCCGAGCAGTGCGACAGCACCGAGGGCGTCGAGATCCTCCCCCAGATCGCCATCGTAGCCACCTTCGCCGGTGGCGAGACCGACGGGCCCTACTGCGACGCCCTGCGCACCGAGTTCGCCGATCCGTCCGAGCAGCCGACAGTCGAATCGCTCGTCGAGCTGGCACCCGCCGAACAGCGCGAGGCGCTCGAGCAGCTGGCGTCGGGGGCCGGTACCGGCGGCGTCGGTGCGAACCTGGGTGCCCTGCTGGGCCTGGGCCTGTACGCCGAGGCCCGCTGCGACATCGACGGGGCGTTCGGCATGATGTTCCTGGCGAGCGCGTTCAGTGGCGAGGCCGCCGGCAGCGGGTCCGGGAGCAGTGGCGAGTCGACGGCCGGCGACCAGCCCGAGCCCGCCGACGCCACGCCGGCCAACGCCGCCATCCCCGAGGGCGTCGACCTGTCCTTCACGACCCGGGAGGCACCCCTCACCGAGGAGCCCGGCGAGTACCTGGTGTCGGCGGTGGTACCCGTCGACTGGAGGCCCGGACCCCCGCCCGGACTCAGCCTCACCGGAGGCTCCGGTGACGTGAACGGGTTCGGGATCTTCGACGAGATGACCTTCCGGGCCACCTGCGGCGGCTCCTGTGAGCCCAAGGACTGGGCGGCCGAACTCGGGGACATCACCGAGCGGTTCCGGGGCTTCACCAACGTCCAGGAGCGGCCGGTCGAGGGGTCCGACGGCCGGGTCGTGACCCTGGAGTCGTCGACCGGAGGCGTCACCGGTGTCGTCCAGCGCTGGGACGACACCGCAGCCCGCTACTTCGAGTGCTCGGTGAAGCTCGACGCCGACAACGCGTCGCTGCTGCCCCCGTTCCTCGCCGCGTGCGAGGCCTCCCGGCCGGGCTGGATCCCGGTCAGCTGACCGCCACGTAGCGGCCCCGGTCGTCCTGTCGGATGGTCGAGGCCGCGACCGCTGGGTCGTGGGTGAACACGACCGTGACGCCTCGGGCCACCACGTCGGCGAGGAACGCCGACTTCTCCTCCACCACCAACTCGGGGAACCGGTCGTAGCCCATGGTGATCGGGAGGTGCACCCACGGGACCCCCGGCACCAGGTCCGACGCGTAGAGGACCGGACCGTCGGCGGTGTCGAACTCGGTGAGCAGCAGGCCGGGGGTGTGGCCGTCAGAGGTGTGGAACCGGTAGCCCTCGCCGAGCGTGGACGAGGTGGGACCGTCGACCAGTTCGACTCGGCCGGTCGCCTCCAACAGCTCCGGCAGCTCCGGAATGAACGAGGCCCGGTCCCGCGGGGTGGGCGAGACCGCCCGGTCCCACGCGCTGCGGCTGACGACGTAGTCGGCGTCGGTGAACACCAGCGCCGGAGGGTGGTCGGGCTCCCACGCCCGCAGCACGCCTCCGGCGTGATCGAAGTGCAGGTGCGACAGCACGACGACGTCCACGTCCCCGGGGCCGACCCCGTGGTCGGCGAGTCGGTCGAGGAGGACGTGGCGGTCCTCCACCACCCCGAAGCGCTCCCGCAGGTCGGGTGGGAAGAAGGCACCCACTCCCGCCTCGAGCAGGACCACCCGACCGGAGTCCTCCCGGATGAGCACCGTCCGGGTGGCGAGCGGGATCCGGTTGGCCTCGTCGGCGTCGACCCAGCGTTCCCACACGGCCCTGGGGGCGTTGCCGAACATGGCGCCGCCGTCGAGTCGCTGGGCGTTGCCCTCCACGGTCGCCCAGGACGCGACGGTCACCGGCCGGCGGGGGCCGGCGGTCAGTGCGTCGTCGAGGTCCACGTCGGAGACGGTACCGCCGTGCCCGGGGCTCGCCCCGAACGGCAGCCGTCGCCCGAGGTGTCACACCTGTCTGCGAGTCTGGATCCTGGTGCGGTCCACGCACCGCAACCCCGAGACCTGGAGCCGCCGTGAACGACAGCCACCGACCGACGTCCGCCCGAGTGGTCACCGATCGCCTGGTGGGTGCCGTGCTCGCCGCCGCAGCCGGGGACGCCCTGGGCGCCGGGTACGAGTTCGGACCGCCGCTCCCGGCGGACGAGCCGGTCCACCCCGTGG
>CAIQNH010000035.1 GCA_903873135.1 uncultured Actinomycetes bacterium | reverse complement strand
TGCTGGAATGAGACGCCTGCTCGGTCGGGACCGGGAACTCCGGATCGTGGACCAGCACCTCGAGGAGGCCCGAGCCCGTCGACCGTCCTGGCTGCTGCTGCGCGGTGAGCCCGGAATCGGCAAGACGGCGCTGCTCGACGCAGTGGTGGACTCGGCGACGGAGTGGACGGTGCTGCGCGTCGCCGGTGTGGAGACCGAGCAGGCTCTGGATCTCGCAGGCCTGGTTGCGCTCCTCGGGTCGGTCCGTTCGTCCATCCGAGAACTGGACCCCCGCCAGACGGGGGTGCTCGACGGGGTGCTCGTGTCGGGAGAGCCCGCACCTCCGCTCGAGGTGGGAGTCGCCACGCTCCACCTGCTCGCTCACCTGGCTGGGGAGGCTCCGGTCCTGGTGGTGGTCGACGACGTCCAGTGGGTGGACGAGGCGACGCTGGCGGCGCTGCGGTTCGGTTTCCGGCGCCTCGGCCCCGAACGGGTGGCTCTCGTGGGTGCAACCCGTGATCCGGAGCTGCGGCTGTGGCCCGACCAGCCGACGCTGGAGATCCGGGGGCTCGACCGGGACGCGGCTGCCGACTTGTTCGACCAGATGGGCGGTGCGGTGTCTGAGGTCGTTGCGGAGTGCCACGAGCGCTCCGGTGGCAACCCGCTGGCCCTGCGCCGCATCTGCCAGGGCTTGAGCTGGGAGCAGCGGGAGGGGATCGCTCCGCTCCCGACGGTGCTCCCGGTCGGGGTGGATCTGACTTCCAGGTTGGCGGCTGAGGTCGCCGACCTGCCAGAGCGACCCCGGGGTGCACTCCGGGTCGCCGCCGTGGCCGGGCGGCTCCATCTGGCGGCGCTGCGCCGAGCGCTCGACGTGATCGGGCTCGGCCTCGAGGACCTGTCGGGCCCGGAGGACGCAGGCCTGATTCGTCTCGAGTCGCTGGGGGTGGAGTTCTCGCACCCGTTGCTCCGGGAGGCAGCCGCCGCCGGTACCCCCGCTGAGATCAGGTCGGTGCACTCGGCGTTGGCTGAGGTCGCCGAGGGAGAACGGCGGGCGTGGCATCTGGCAGCTGCGTCGACCGGTGCGGACGCCGACGCCGACCAGGCGATCGAAGCGCTGACCGAGGTGGCGCACCGGGCTGAGCGGCACGGGGCGCATGCTGCGGCAGCGGTGGCGTGGACACGCGTCGCAGAGTTGTGTGCTGAGCCGACGGCCCGCGCTGAGCACCTGCTCGCCGCCGGATCGGCGTGGACGTGGGTCGATGTGCCGCAGCGGGCCGAGCCCCTGCTGCGCGCAGCCCTGGACGGGGCGACCTCCGAGGTGCGCACCCGGATCGTCTGGGTGCTCGGCGAGGTGCTGGCGTGGTCGACGTCGGTCGACGAGGCCGTCCGGACCATGCGATCCGAGGCCGAGCGCCTCCTCCCGGTGGACGAGGAGTCTGCGGCCCTGCTCCTCGCCGGGGCGGCAGGCTTCCTCGGACTCAGGGGGGACGTGCGTGGCGGGTCGGAGCTGGCCTGGCAGGCTGAGCGTCTGGGAGCGGGAGCGGACCCGGTCGTGGAGTTCACCACCCGGCTCATGGTCACGCACCTCGAGGTGTTGGGCGGCACCGATCCTGCGGACCTGAGGGACCGCCGACTCGAGCTCGACGGGATCCGGTCCATGGTGGTCCCAGGTGCCGGCCCGGACCTGCTCGAACTGGCGCAACTGCTCGCCTTCGACGACCTGTCGCTCGAGCGGTGGCGGGAGGCTGGTGAGCTGTTCGACCGCATTGCCGCAGTCGCCCGGTCGGACGCTCAGGTCAGCGTGTTGAACTTCGCCTCGGCCATGCGTGCGGAGATCCTGTGGCGTCAGGGACGTTGGAGCGACGCCCGGGCTTGGGCCATGGAGGACGTCACCCACTTCGAGGCCGTCGGTGGTCAGGCCGGCGCGTTCGGGCACGCCGTGTTCGCCCGGGTGGAGGCGGCCCTCGGGCTGGGCGATCAGGCCGGGGGTCGGGCGGCCACCGCCCGCGCCCGAGGTGAAGAGATCGAGATGGAGGTCCTGGCGGCCTGGGGGCACCACGCCGAGGCACTCTGCGACCTGGCGTCGAACCGGCCGGAGTCGGCGGCTGCTCACCTCGATGTGATCTGGCAGCTCTGTCGCTCGGGAGGGTTCGAGTGTCCTGGCCCGCTGTGGTGGCAGGGTGATCTGCTCGATGCGCTGGTCAGCCTCGACCGACTCGACGAGGCCCGTCGGCTGACCGACTGGCTGGGTCGGACGGCCCGCAGTGACGCCACGTGGCCCCGGGCGGTGCTCGCTCGGGCCGCGGGGCTCCTGGACGGTGAGGTCGACGAGGCCCGGTGGTCGGTTCAACTGCTCGACGATCTGGGCGCCCCGTTCGAGTCGGCCCGCAGCCGGCTGGCACTCGCCGGACTGCTCGACGGGGTGGAGCGTGTGGCGGTGCTCGAGGAGGCGGTGGACGGGTTCGGTCGTCTCGGGGCCCGGCCGTGGGAGACGCGTGCACGCCGCCTGCTCGGGGAATCAGCCGGGTCGGAGTCGGCTCCGGCCCTCGCGGCGATGCTCACCCGGGCCGAACTGCGGGTGGCGCTGGTGGTCGGTCGTGGGGCCACCAACCGGGAGGCTGCTGCGGAACTCGCGTTGAGCCAGAAGACGGTCGACGCCCACCTGCAGTCCATCTACCGCAAGCTGGGAGTGCGGTCGCGCACCGAGCTGGCCCTCCGGGTCGCCGCCGAGACCGGCAGCTGACTCAGAGCTCGGAACAGCGGCTCGGTAGCGGAGCCACCCTGAGAAATCGGGGATTCTCCCGATGCGTCGCACGGAGGGTGGTCCCTACGGTTCGGTCGGTGGCGCTGCAGGCTGCGGCGCCGAGGCGATCCGGAGGGAACCCGATGTACCGACCCGCACGCACCCTGGCAGTCGTGATCCTGGGTTGTGCACTGATGCTCGCTGCAGCGTGCACCCCCGTACCACCAGCCACCTCGACGACGAGCACCTCGACGACGACGTCGGCGCCAACCTCGACAACCTCGACCACGACCACTCCTCCCGCCACGTGCGTCCCGGGTCGGGGTGCCAACTTGGTCGGGTGCACCCTGACCGGTGACCTGACCGGCCGGGACCTCCGAGGTGCGAATCTCACGGGTGCCGCTGTTGTTGAGGCCGACCTCACCGGTGCGAACCTCACTGGGGCAAACCTCACTGGCGCAGTGATCGACCGGTCGGTACTGGTCGACGTCAACTTCACCGGCGCCAATCTGACGAGTCTGGCCATGGGTCCAGCCGGCAACTTCATCGAACGAGCGAACTGGACCGCTGTGAACGTCAACAATGCCGACATCTCGGTTGGTCGCTCAGCTCGGTCTGGGTTCGTCGTCGGGACTCCGAGAGCACTCAGGGGTGTGATCCTCGTCAGCGGGTACTTCGTCGGTGACTCCGCCGATCTCTCAGGTGCCCAATTGGCCGGCGCAGACCTCTCTGGACTCCGGATTGGTCCGGACCGAGCGGTGACGCTGGCTCAGGTCAACTTCACGGGGGCCAACCTCTCGGGTGCGACGCTGGCCGGTTCAGAAGTGTCTGGGCTCACAAACTTCACCGACACCGACCTGTCGGGAGCAGATCTGGAGTCCCTGACGTTGGGGCTGAGGGCCCCGGGTATCTCGTTCCGGGGCGCCGATCTCACGGGTGCGGTTCTCCGGCTCGCAAGTGTGCCGGGTTCCATCTTCTCGGATGCCGACCTCATCGGCGCAGACCTGTTCAGGGCCGATATCTCGGGATCTGAGGCATTCGGTGCAAACCTGACCAACGCTGACCTGACCGAGGCCAACATCACGGGCCTCTTCGGAGGCATCACCTGGTTCAACACGATCTGCCCCAACGGTCTGGTCAACGTGGGGTCCACTGCCTGCTCGCCCCTGCCGTGAGCAAACGCCGCTCCGGGCTCGGCCTGGGTCCTGCGCTCGTCGCGTCGAACGCCTGATGCCTGAGGAGTCCTGATGGACGACCTGCTCTGGGTCGTGCGACCGGAGCGGGGTCCTGAGGTCGATCTGGAGCGGCGAACCACGTCCTTCAGGTCCATGCGGTGACGATCGTGCGAGACTCGGGCGGTGGGAACTCCGTCACCGCAGGACGAGCGACGTCACACCCCTGACGACCAGTTGCTCTGGAACGAGAGCTACTACCTGGACTTCTTCACCGAGGACCTGAGCCTCGGTGGCTACGTGCGGATCGGCCTGTACCCGAACCTGGGGACCGTCTGGTACTGGGCGTGCCTGGTCGGCCCCGACCGACCGCTCGTCACCGTGATCGACCACGAGGTTCCGATGCCGTCGGGCCCACGGTCGTTGGAGGTGCGTCACGACGGTCTGTGGGCGGACCACATCGTCGAGACCCCGCTGGAGCACATGTCGATCAACCTCGAGGCGTTCGCGTTGGAACTCGAGGACCCACGCTCGGTCTACGGCGACGCTCGGGGTGATCGGGTCCCGTTCGGCTTCGAGCTCGACTTCCTGACCGACCGGGCGGCGTACCAGTGGCCGCCGGTGACGCCCCGCTACGAGATCCCGTGCCGGGTCGAGGGGGAGATCCTGGTCGGCGACGAACGGATCCGGTTCGACGGGTGGGGGCAGCGGGACCACTCGTGGGGAGCGGCCCGGGACTGGTGGAACAACCAGTGGAGTTGGACTGCGACCCGGCTGGAGGACGGCACCCGCACCCACGCCGTCGGTGGCCTCCTCGCCGATCACGACTGGGGTGTGTCGTACCGTCTCGACCCCGACTCGACCGAGTTCACCGAGGACGACGTCGTCGTGCTCCAGGTCGAGGAGGCGCCTGACCGCCTGCCCGTCCGCACGGGTGTGACCGCCGGCGGACTGACGCTGGACTTCGACCCGGTGGCGTACTCGCCGGTGCTCCTGGTCCACCCGGACGGCCGTGAGGCCAGGTTCCCGAGGGCGATGGCCCGGATCACCGCCGACGACGGTCGCACCGGTGGCGGTTGGATCGAGTGGAACCAGCCCCCGACGGGTGTCCGACTGCCGTTCCCGGCCTGACCCCCGCCCCTCCCGCGCTCCCGCCCCCACCTGCTCTGTGGTGCGAGCGCCACGAATATGCATGTAGCTCGCACCACAGAGCGGGGGGGGCGAGGGTGGAGGGCGGAGGAGGGGTGGGACGCGGACGAGGCTGCGGTCCCCGCAGACCGCAGCCTCGTCCTGCTCCCCCCAAGTGCCCCGGAGGAGACCTCCGGGTTGGTTCCCGCGAGCTGTTCTGCCGCTCAACCTACGGACATCCGACGAGGATGCCCATCAGCAGAACTACCCAAGGGTCCGGAGCACCGATCGACCGTGCGTCCAGCCCCGGAACCGGGTCGCTGCGGGTGTCGACTCAGGCGGGGTGCTCGACGACGGTGACGATCCCGCCGCGCACCTGCTGGGTCAGCACGACCTGCACGTCCGTCACGGCCGGTTCGTAGGCGGCCAGGTGGTCGTGGAGTTCCACGACCAGGTGCTCGGCGAAGATCCGCCGGTCCCGGAACCCGGTCAGCCAGAGCTTGAGCGACTTGGACTCCACGGCGTGGGTCACGGCCGTGTACGAGATCTCCGCGACGTAGCGGTCGGGCTGCACTCCCGGCACCGCCGGGCACAGCGCGAGCAGCTCGTCGGTCCGGAACGTGACCCGCACCGGAGCGGGCACCTCGAAGAACTCCAGCGTCGTCGACTCGTCGGCACCGATGGTCCGACCGAGCAGCGTCAGCTCCGGGAGCTCGGGGCTCCGTTCGCCACCTGCTGCCGGCGTGTCGGGAGCGTTCACCCCTGTTCGCACTTCTTCGTGACGTAGTCACCGAGACGCTGGACGGCGTCGGAGAACTCCTGGGAGTTGGTGATCTGCTCGCGCGCCGCCTGGTCGGGCGCCTCCTGGATGGCCTTCAGCTGCTGGCCGAGGTACTCCAGGTCGGTCTTCACCTCGGGCGGGGCCTCGGCGGAGATCTCGTCGAGCGTCTTCTGCGCGTTCGCCTGGTCCTGCTCGTCGCCGAGCGCCTGGATGGAGAACTTGCCGACGTTGATCACCAGCTCGGCACAGTCGCGAGCCTGCTCGAGCGACGAGCACGCTGCGGGCAGCACGAGCCCGAGCGCCAGCAGGACGGCGGCCACCCCGGTGGCGAATCGGCGGTCTGCGGTACGGATCGAGGGGGCCATGGCAGGGTCCTTTCGGTCGCCCCGGTGCCTCCCGGGGTCGTCCGGGAGCGTAGTGGCAGGCCGTCGGGGACCGACGGCGGTCGAGTGGTCGGGCCGGACGGCCCTGACCGGCCCCTCAGGGGCGCAGCGCCTCGTCCGGCGGGGTCAGCCGACCTTGCGCTCGCCCAGGCGACGGCGGTTCACGATCATCGACTTGGCGTAGTCCCGGTTCATCATGGCGATGAAGTCCACGCTGATCTCCTTGGGACACGCCTCCTGGCACTCGCCGTAGTTGGTGCAGGAGCCGAAGTAGTCCTCCATCGTCTCCACCATGGCCTTGGTGCGCCCGAAGCGCTCCGCCTGGCCCTGCGGGAGCAGGTTGAGGTGCTGGATCTTGGCCGACGTGAACAGGTTGGCCGCCGAGTTGGGGCACGCCGCCACGCAGGCACCGCAGCCGATGCACGCCGCAGCGTCCATGGCCGCGTCGGCGGCCTCCTTGGGGACCGGCGTCTCGTTGGCGTCCTGGGCGGCACCCGTGTTGACCGTGATGTAGCCGCCGGACTCGATGATCCGGTCGAACGCCGCCCGGTTGACGGCGAGGTCCTTGATGATCGGGAAGGCTGCAGCGCGCCACGGCTCGATCGTGATGTGGTCGCCGTCGTTGAACTTCCGCATGTGGAGCTGGCACGTGGCCGTGCCCTTCTGCGGACCGTGCGCCTGACCGTTGATCATCAGGCCGCAGCTGCCGCAGATCCCCTCACGGCAGTCGTGGTCGAACGCGATCGGCTCGCGGTTGTCGGCGATGAGCTGCTCGTTGACGTAGTCGAGCATCTCGAGGAACGACGCGTCGTCGGCGACGGTCGTCGAGTAGTCCTCGAAGTGGCCGGCGTCGTCGGGGCCGTCCTGTCGCCAGACCTTGAGCTTGAGGTTGAGCATCTTCGTCACGTTCGTACTCTCGTTCCTGGTGGGTGTCGGTGGTCGTCAGCGGTTCCGGAACCGGGTGACGCTCACTTGTAGCTGCGCTGGGTGAGCTGGACGTTCTCGAACTCGAGCGGCTCCTTGTTGAGCACGGCATCGTGCTGCACGTCGGGGCCGCCCCACTCCCAGGCGCCGACGAACGCGAAGTGCTCGTCGTCACGCTGGGCCTCGCCGTCCGCGGTCTGGTGCTCCTCACGGAAGTGCCCGCCGCAGGACTCCTCACGCTGGAGTGCGTCGGCGACCTTGAGCTCGGCCATCTCCATGAAGTCCGAGACCCGGAGCGCCTTCTCGAGCGACTGGTTGAACCCGCCGGGGTTGCCGAGCACCCGCACGTCGGACCAGAACTCCTCGCGCAGCGCCGGGATCTCGGCCAGCGCCTTCTCGAGACCGGTTCGGTTCCGGCTCATGCCGCAGTAGTCCCAGACGAGCTTGCCGAGCTCGCGGTGGTAGTGGTCCGGGGAGCGGGTGCCCTGGATGCCGACGAGCCGGTCGATCCGGGACTGCGACTCGGCGACCGTCTGCGTGAACGCCGGGTCCGAGGTGTCCATGACCGGCGTGCCGAGCAGGCCGGCCAGGTAGCCGGGGACGGTGGCGGGGGCGACGAAGTACCCGTCGGCGAGTCCCTGCATGAGGGCCGAGGCGCCGAGCCGGTTGGCGCCGTGGTCGGAGAAGTTCGCCTCGCCCAGCGCGAACAGGCCGGGAATCGTCGTCATGAGGTTGTAGTCCACCCAGAGTCCACCCATCGTGTAGTGGGTGGCGGGGTAGATGCGCATCGGCACCTTGTACGGGTCCTCGCCGGTGATGCGCTCGTACATGTCGAACAGGTTCCCGTAGCGAGCCTTGATCGTCTCGGCCCCGAACCGTTCGATCGCGTCGCTGAAGTCCAGGTAGACCCCGTTCTTGAGCGGGCCGACGCCGCGCCCCTCGTCGACGACGGTCTTGGAGTTCCGCGACGCCACGTCCCGGGGCACCAGGTTGCCGAACGACGGGTACTTGCGCTCCAGGTAGTAGTCGCGCTCGGACTCGGGGATGTCGCCCGGCGCCCGCTGCTCGTCGAACTCGGTGGGCACCCAGATGCGGCCGTCGTTGCGGAGCGACTCGGACATGAGCGTGAGCTTGGACTGGAACTCGTCGGCCGGCGGGATGCACGTCGGGTGGATCTGGGTGAAGCACGGGTTGGCGAACGCCGCGCCCTGGCGGTGGGCCCGCCACGTGGCGGTGACGTTGCACGCCTTGGCGTTCGTCGACAGGAAGTAGACGTTGCCGTAGCCGCCGGTGCACAGCAGCACGGCGTGCCCGGCGAACGAGACGATCTCGCCGGAGAGGAGGTCGCGGCAGGTGATGCCCTGCGCCCGGCCGTCGGCCACGACCACGTCCTGCATCTCCATGCGGTTGTAGAGCTCCACCGTGCCGGCCTGGATCTGCCGGGCGAGCGCCTGGTAGGCGCCGAGCAGGAGCTGCTGGCCGGTCTGGCCCCGGGCGTAGAACGTTCGCGACACCTGGGCGCCACCGAAGGACCGGTTGTCGAGGAGGCCGCCGTACTCTCGGGCGAAGGGGACGCCCTGGGCCGCGCACTGGTCGATGATGTTCCCCGACACCTGGGCGAGCCGGTAGACGTTGGCCTCCCGGGACCGGTAGTCGCCGCCCTTGATGGTGTCGTAGAAGAGCCGGTACACGCTGTCGCCGTCGTTGCGGTAGTTCTTGGCGGCGTTGATCCCGCCCTGAGCGGCGATCGAGTGCGCCCGCCGCGGCGAGTCGTGGTACGTGAAGACCTTCACGTTGTAGCCGAGCTCACCCAGGCTGGCGGCGGCGGAGGCGCCGGCCAGGCCGGTGCCGACCACGAGCACGGTGAACTTGCGCCGGTTGTTCGGGTTGACCAGTTTCAGGTCGAACTTGTGGTTGTCCCACTTGTCGGCGATGGGGCCCGGGGGGACCTTGGCGTCGAGTTCGAGTGCCATGTGCGTGCTCCTCGTTCGATTGCGCTCAGTTGGACACGATGCCGGTCAGCACCGCGATGGGGAAGAAGACGTTCATGCCGGCCACCACGACGGCGAATCCTGCGGCGAAGGCCCGACGGGCGCCGTTGTATCGGGGGCTGTTCAGGCCGAGGCTCTGGAACATCGACCAGCCGCCGTGGAACAGGTGGATGCCCAGGGCGATGTTGGCGACGATGTAGATGGCGGCGACCGGCGGCCGGCTCAGGCTGTTCACCAGGTTGTTGTACGCGTCCGCCTTGACGAAGTCGGGCTGGAACCAGCCCCAGGTGAGGTCGGCCAGGTGGAACAGCAGGTAGAGGCCGACGATGATGCCGGTCCAGCGCATGGTGCGGGCGGCGAAGTTGGCGGCGATGTAGTCACGGGGTGACTGGTACTTCACCGGACGGGCCCGGTGGTTCATGCGGGTGAGCTGGTACGCGGAGGCGATGTGGAGCCCGAACATGACGATCAGGCCCACCCGGAACATCCACAGGACCCCGTTCTCGGGGATGATCGGGTAGAGCAGCGTCTTGAGGGACTCGGCGTAGGCGTCGAACTCCTCGGCGCCGAGGAACATCTTGAGGTTGCCGACCATGTGGGCGAACACGAACCCCATGAGCCCGAGGCCCGTGACGGCCATGACCCACTTCTTGCCGATCGCACTGGACCAGAACTCCACCGGCCAGGGCCGGTTCGTCCGCTGGGTGCTGTGCACCTTCGGTGCGTCGGCGCCCCGACGCTCCATGGCCTGGGTCATCCCCGGGACCTCCGCTGTCGTTCCACTCCGGCGTCTGCCGGACACTCCGAAACTACCGCCTTGTCAGTCGGGCGGCCCAAACATCTCGGGGTGGCAGCGGTGAGGGACGGCTGGCGGGGCGGAGGCCGGTGGTGAGCGGCGGTTCCGACGCCGACCGGGTCGTGGTGGCGCTCCGCGTGCCGGTGGCCGACGCCGAGCTCGCCGCCGACGAACTGTTCGGCCTCGGCGCCTCAGCGGTGGGCGAGGAGGCTGTCGACGACGGCGTGCTCGTCGAGCTGGTGGCCGACCTGCCGGCGGCACGGGTGCCCGAGCTGACCCGGGACCACCGGGTGGTGGAGTCCGAGGGGTCCCCCGGGCCGTCGCTGCACGATCCGGTCCGGGTGGCCGGGTTCGAGCTCCGACCGGTCGACCCGGCCGCCGGTGGACCGTCCACCCCCGGTGACGGGCCTGCCGACGACCGAACCGTGTGGCTCCGCTCGGACGTGGCGTTCGGTTCCGGGACCCACGCGACCACCCGCCTGTGCGTGGCGGCGACGGTGGACCTGGTCGGGCCGGGTGCCCGGGTCGTCGACGTGGGCTCGGGCAACGGGGTGCTGTCGGTCGTGGCGGCCCGCTGCGGT
>CAIQNH010000034.1 GCA_903873135.1 uncultured Actinomycetes bacterium | reverse complement strand
GTCGGGGAGCTGTCCCCGGCGCTCACCGAGTCCTTCTCGGCAGCGCTCGGTCGGCCGGTCGAACTGGCGCTCGTGGTCGGCCCGGCGGCCGGCGTGGCCGCACGCCCTCCTGCGTCCGCAACGGCTCCCGCTCCCGCTCCTGCTTCTGCTCCTGCTCCAGCCCCAGCTCCGGCCCCCGCTCCTGCACCAGCTGCCGCACCGGCCGTCGACGTGGCGCCCGAGTCACCGGCACCCGGGTCCTCGGCGCCCGGGTCTCCGGCGCAAGGGTCCCCGGCGTCCGGTGAACCGACTCCGACGGCCGTCGATCCGGCTCCGTCGGCCACCCAGGGGGACGACGACGCCGAGGAGTACTTCGACGTCTCGGAGCTCGAGGACGCGAGCGACGTGGCGACCACGGGCGTGGCCCGGCTGACCCAGGCCTTCCCGGGTGCCGTCGTCGTCGACGACGAGTCGACCGATGGGGCCCGGCCGTGACCGGCGAGGACGAGCCGCTCGCCCAGCCCGACGACGCACCGCTGGTCCCGGAGGTGCTCGGCGCCGGGGATGGGGACCCTCCGCCGGCGACCGGTGCGGGCGGACTGGACCTGGGCGAGCTGCTGGCCGCAGCGACCCAGGCTGCGGAGCAGGTGGCCGCCGCCCAGGCGTCGCTGCTCGACGCCCGGGTCGAGGGCACCGCCGGTGGCGGCGTGGTCCGGGTGGTCCTCAACGGCCACCTCCACCTGCTGCAGGTCGACGTCGACCCTGCGGCGGTGGACCCGGACGACCCGTCGATGATCGGCGACCTGGTCGTGGCCGCGTTCGCCGACGCGCAGCAGCAGGTGGCCGAGCTGCAGCGTCAGCACGACCCGATGGCGGGGTTGGGCGACCTGGGCGGACTGCTGGGGGGTGGCTGAGGTGGCCTTCGCCGCGGCGGTGCAGGACCTGATCGACGCGCTCGGTCGTCTGCCCGGCGTCGGCCCCAAGTCGGCGCAGCGCATCGCGTTCCACCTGCTCAAGGCCGACGCCGAGGAGTCGTCCCGCCTCGCGGCGGCGATCCTGGCGGCCAAGGAACGAGTCGGGTTCTGCGAGGTCTGCTTCAACCTGTCCGAGGAGGCCCGCTGCGAGATCTGCAGCGACGACCGTCGGGACGGTCACGTGGTGTGCGTGGTGGAGGAGCCGAGGGACGTCGTGGCGATCGAGCGGACCCGAGAGTTCCGCGGCCGGTACCACGTCCTCCAGGGGGCGATCGACCACCTGCAGGGCGTCGGCCCCGAGCAGCTGCGGATCCGTGAGCTGCTCGCCCGGGTGACCGCCGAGCAGGTCACCGAGGTCATCATCTGCACCAACCCCAACCTCGAGGGTGAGGCGACGGCGTTGTTCCTCACCAAGATGCTCGACGTCCCCGGGTTGGTCGTGTCCCGCATCGCCAACGGCCTCCCCGTCGGGGGTGACCTGGAGTACGCCGACGAGCTCACCCTCGGCCGGGCGCTCGAGGGGCGGCGGGTGGTCGCCGGGCCCGCTCCGGCTGAGTGATGCCCGCGGAGCCGGACGCCTGGCGCGGCTCCGGTCGGGAGCCGTACTGGCCCGTGTTCCTCTCGATCGCCGTCGCCGCCGGACTGCAACTGGTCACCCCGTCGGTGATGGACGTCTGGGTGGACACGGTGTTGTTCGTGCTGCTGGTGCTGGCGCTCGTCGTACTGGTGGTCGGGAGCCGTGAGGACGGTCGGCCGGTGGGCCGCCAGCACATCCACGACCACTCGCCCGGCGTGCGTCGCCTCAGCCAGGCGCTGATCGTCGTGCTGTCGGTCGCCAACCTGGGCACCGGGTGCGTGCTGACGGTGGAGATCCTCGGCCGTGCTGAGGACATCGCAGCCTTCGACCTGCTGGTCAACACGGGTGCGGTGTGGGCGACCAACGTGATCGTCTTCGCGCTGTGGTACTGGGAGTACGACCGGGGTGGCCCGGGCCGCCGAGCGGAGGGCACCGGCGACGATCCACCGTCGTTCATCTTCCCGCAGATGACCGACCCGGAGCTCGGCCCCCCGGACTGGCGTCCGTTCTTCTTCGACTACCTGTACCTGTCGTTCACGAACGCAGCGTCGTTCGCCTCGGCCGACGCCGTCCCCGCGCACCGGTGGGCCAAGGCCGCGATGATGCTCCAGGCCGCGCTGTCGCTGTCGCTGCTGCTGCTCGTGTTGTCCCGCGTGGCCGGGTTGCTCAGCTGAGCGGCCCGCCGGCGGCGGGTTCGATCAGATGGTCTCGACGATGATGGCGTCGCCCTGGCCGCCACCGCCGCAGAGGGCGGCCGCACCGGTGCCGCCACCGCGGCGGCGCAGCTCGTTGAGCAGGTGCAGGACGATCCGGGTGCCGGACATGCCGATCGGGTGGCCCAACGCGATGGCTCCACCGTTGACGTTGGTGACCTCGTCGGTGATGCCCAGGTCGGCCATGGAGGCCACGCCCACGGCGGCGAACGCCTCGTTCAGCTCGAACAGGTCGACGTCGCCCACCGACCTCCCGGCCTGCTCGAGCGCCGCCATGATCGCCCGGGACGGCTGGGTGAGCAGCGACGCGTCCGGGCCGGACACCTGGCCGTAGCCGACGACCCGCCCGAGCGGGTTGCCGCCGATCCGCTCCGCTGCTGCGGCGGAGGCGACGATCACGGCGGCGCCACCGTCGGAGATCTGCGACGCGTTGCCGGCGGTGATGTTGCCGGCCTTGTCGAACGCCGGCCGCAGCGCCCCCAGCGACTCGAGCGTCGTCTCGGCGCGCACACCCTCGTCGGTGGTGAACACGACCGGGTCGCCCTTGCGCTGCGGGATGCTCACCGGGACGATCTCGTCGTCGAACAGCCCGTCCTTCTGCGCCTTGGCGGCGCGCTCGTGGGAGGCGGCGGCCACGGCGTCCTGCTCGTCACGACCGAGCCCGGCCGACGCTGCGTACTTCTCGGTGCCCGCACCCATGGCGCACTGGTCGAAGGCGCAGAACAGACCGTCGTACATCATCGAGTCGACCACGGACTTGTCGCCCATGCGCATGCCGGCCCGGGCGTCGGGCAGCAGGTACGGCGCGTTGGTCATGGACTCCTGGCCACCAGCGACCACGACGTCGGCCATGCCGGCCTGGATCAGCAGGTCGGCGAGGAGGATGGAGTTGATCCCCGACAGGCACACCTTGTTGACGGTGGTGGCGGGCACGTTCATGGGGATCCCGGCGGCGACGGCGGCCTGACGGGCCGGGATCTGCCCGGCACCGGCGAGGAGGACCTGACCCATGAAGACGTAGTCGACGTCCTCGGGGGAGACACCGGCCCGCTCCAGCGCTCCCGAGATGGCGAACCCGCCCAGGTCGGACCCCTTGAACCCGGCGAGCGAGCCGGACATCTTGCCGATCGGGGTGCGGGCCCCCTGCAGAATCACCGAACCAGGCATGGTTGAACCTCCCGGGCGCCACCGACCCTCGGTGCGAGCCCCTCTCGACGAGTGCGCTCAGGCTAGGCGACCGCTCCGCGGTGCGTCGAAGCGGTCGGACCGGCCGTCCGGCGACACCTCGGGAACGTAGCGTGGGGGTCGTCGGGGTGGCGTCGGAGCCGATCCGACCGTCGTCCGGGAGACACGAGGAGGCCGCACGTGGCGGACATCGAGGAGACCGAGCTCCCCGGCGTGGGGGTCCGCAGGGAGTTCACCACCAGGGCCGGCATGCGCCTCGGTGTGATCCAGACGCGCAGCGGCCGTCGCGACCTGCTGCTCTACGACGCCGAGGACGTGGACGCGGTCCGCTCGGTCGTCCCGCTCGACGAGCACGACAGCGACGTGTTGGTCGACCTGCTCGGTGGGGACCGGATCGTGAACGACGCCGCCTCCACCCTGTTGCGGCTCGACGACCTGGCGATCGACTGGGTGGCCGTCGACCCGGCGTCACCATCGGCCGGCCGGACGATCGGTGACCTGACCGTCCGCACGTCCACGGGGGCGAGCATCGCTGCGGTCATGGACGGTGACGACGCCGTCCCGGGTCCGGGTCCGGAGGTGGTGCTGCCGGCCGGCGCCACCGTGGTCGCTGTCGGGACGCTCGACGCCGTCGAGCGCCTGCGGGCGCTGCTCGGGGCGTGATGCTCGCCGCCTCGGGCGGGGAGGCAGCCGACTCCTTCGTCCAGCTCGGGGTGCTCGTCGTCCTGCTGGCCGTCCTCGGCCGGTGCGCGCTGCGGTTCCGGATGTCACCCATCCCGCTCTACCTGCTGCTCGGCCTGGTGGTGGGTGTGTCGGGTGCCGACGCCTCGACCGTCACCGAGGACTTCGTCGACCTGGCCGCCGACATCGGGGTGCTCCTGTTGCTGTTCATGCTCGGCCTGGAGTTCACTCCGCGCGAGTTGAGCGGCGAGCTCCGGCGCCACAGCAGGTCGGGTGTGGTCGACCTGGTGCTCAACGCAGCACCGGGCGTGGTGCTGGGACTCGTGCTGGGGTGGCCCGCCGTGGCGTGCGTCGTCCTGGGCGGCGTCACGTACATCTCGTCCTCGGGCGTGGTCTCCAAGCTCATCGAGGACCTGGGCCGGCGGGGCAACCGGGAGACCTCGCTCGTGCTCGGGATCCTGGTGCTCGAGGACCTGGCGATGATCGTGTTCCTCCCCGTGCTCGGCGTCCTGCTCTCGGGACTCGGGCTGGCGGCCGGCATCGTCGACGTGGCCGTCGCCGCGGTGATCGTCGCCGTGGTGGTGCTGGTCGCGCACCGCTACGGCGAGCGACTCAGCCGGATCCTGTGGTCCGGTTCCGACGAGGTCCTGCTCCTCAGCATCCTCGGCCTCGTCCTGGTCGTGGCGGGCGTGGTCGAGCAGGCCGACGTCTCGGCGGCAGTCGGCGCGTTCCTGGTCGGCGTCGGGCTCTCGGGTCCGGTGCAGCAGCGAGCGGCCGAGCTGGTGGGACCGCTCCGTGACCTGTTCGCGGCCCTGTTCTTCTTCCTGTTCGCGCTCGAGATCGACCTGGCCTCGGTACCCCCGGTGCTGCTGCCGGCGGCGGTGCTCGCAGCAGTGGGCGTGGTCACCAAGCTCCTGACGGGCGAGATCGCCGGACGCTGGGCCGGCCGGGGGGCGCCCGGCCGGTGGCGGGCGGGAACGGCGCTCGTGGCTCGGGGCGAGTTCTCGGTGGTGATCGCTGGGCTGGGAGTGGCCGCCGGGGTCGAACCCGACCTGGCACCGCTCACGGCCGCCTACGTGCTGATCGTCACGACCACGGCCTCGGTGCTCGTCCGGTGGGACCGGCCCCCGGCGTGGTGGCCCGGTGCCCGCCCCGCCCCGTCCACGGCCGTGCGGTGACTGGCTATCCGTATCCCGAAATGAATTTCCGGTGTAGCTGGCCCCTCCGACCGGCTGCCCGCTAGCTTGCCCGCATGCAGGAGTTCCTCGAAGCCATCCAGTCCGGTGCCTCAGGCGACGACATCGCCGCGATCCCGATCCCGGAGTCCTACCGCGCCGCCCACGTGCTGCGCGCCGAGCAGGACATGTGGGAGGGGGTTGCATCGGAGGACAAGGACCCGCGCCAGTCGCTCCACGTCGGCGAGATCCCGACCCCGGAGATCGCTCCCGACGAGGTCTACGTCGCCATGATGGCGAGCGCCATCAACTTCAACACGGTGTGGACGTCGATCTTCGAGCCCCTCTCGACCTTCGGCTTCCTCGACCGGCTCGGCCGTGAGTCGGTCTGGGGTGCCCGCCACGCGCAGGACTACCACGTGGTCGGCTCCGACGGTTCCGGCGTGGTGCTCCGGGTCGGATCGGCGGTGCGCAACTGGAAGCCCGGCGACCGGGTGACGATCCACTGCAACCACGTCGACGACCAGGACCCGTCGGCGCACAACGACTCGATGCTCGCCGCCAACCAGCGCATCTGGGGGTTCGAGACCAACTTCGGCGGGCTCGCCGACCTGGCCGTGGTGAAGGCCAACCAGCTGATGCCCAAGCCCGAGCACCTCACGTGGGAGGAGGCGGCGGTCAACGCGCTGTGCGCCTCGACCAGCTACCGGATGCTCGTCGGCAACCACGCGGCCCGCATGAAGCAGGGCGACGTGGTGTTCATCTGGGGCGCGACGGGCGGCATCGGCGCCTACGCCACCCAGCTCGTCCTCAACGGTGGCGGCATCCCCGTCGGCGTCGTCAGCTCCGAGAGCCGGGTGAAGCTGCTGCAGGCCATGGGCTGCGAGGCGGTCATCGACCGGCGTGCCGAGGGCTACCAGTTCTGGTCCGACGAGCACACCCAGGACGAGTCCGAGTGGCGCCGCCTGGGCAAGAAGGTCCGGGAGCTGGTGGGTGAGGACCCGGACATCGTCTTCGAGCACCCGGGTCGCTCGACCATGGGAGCGTCGGTGTTCATCGCCAAGAAGGGCGGCACGGTCGTCACCTGCGCCGCGACGTCGGGCTACATGATCGAGTACGACAACCGGCACCTGTGGATGAAGCTCAAGAGCATCGTCTCGAGCCACTTCGCCAACTACCAGGAGGCGTGGGAGATGAACCGGCTGATCGACCGGGGCGTCATCCAGCCGGTGATGAGCGAGGTGTTCACCCTGGAGCAGACCGGCGAGGCGGCGCTCAAGACCCACCGGAACCAGGGCGAGGGCAAGCTCGGCGTGCTGTGCCTCGCTCCGGAGGCGGGCCTGGGCATCACCGACCCCGAGAAGCGCGAGCGGGTCGGCGTCGACGCCATCACGCTCTACGAGCGCCACGCCCGCGGCGAGCTGTGATCGCCCGTCCCCCGACCGACCGACCCACCAGGAGGCCGAAGTGAGCGAGCACGAGGACGCCACGTCCGGACTGTTGACCGAGATCGACCACGTCGCCATCGCAGTGCGTGACCTGGACGCAGCGGTCGACTTCTACCAGCGGGCGTTCGGCGCCACCGTCGCCCACCGTGAGGTGGTCGAGTCCGACGGCGTGGAGGAGGCGCTGGTGAAGGTCGCCGACTCCTACATCCAGCTCACCGCTGCCACGCGGCCGGACTCACCGATCGCCGTGTCGATCGAGAAGCGGGGCGAGGGCCTCCACCACGTCGGCTACCGCGTCGACGACTGCCAGGCTGCGCTCGACGCCATGGTCGCAGCCGGAGCCACGCCGATCGACCGCGCGCCGCGTCCCGGGAGCCGGGGCACCACGGTGGCCTTCGTGCACCCCAAGGGCGCGTTCGGCACGCTCATCGAACTCGTCCAGGAGTGACGGCCCGCCGGTCTCAGACCGGCGCCTCGAGCTCCAGCACGGGTGTCCGCTCGGGCGGCAGGCTGTCGCGCAGCTGCGCCACCAGGTCGTCCCGCAGGGCCCGGACCGCCGGGTCGTCCCAGCGGTTCACCCGCTGCAGCGGGTCCTCGGCCAGGCAGTAGAGCTCACCCTCGGTGCCGTCGTGCACGGCGCCCGGCAGGTAGGTGGTGCACACCCACCCGTCCCGGGTGATGGTCCGCAGGTACACGCCCACGCCGAACAGTTCGGAGTCCCACGCCGTGAGCTGCTGGTCGACGCCGCGGTCGGCGGCGTCGGCGTCGGAGACCGGCAGGCGCCGGCCCTGCATCCACTCCGTGGCCTCCAGGCCGGCGATGGCCGCGAAGGTCGGCGCCAGGTCGACGAGACCGACCGGGGCCGTCACCACGGCCGGCTCGACGCCACTGGACGGTGCGGGCCGCCAGACGAGCGGGAGCCGCATGAGACCGTCGACGTGGTACGGACCCTTGAACAGCAGCCCGAAGTCGCCCTGGAGCTCGCCGTGGTCGGTGGTGACGACCACGTCGACGGAGTCGGTCCAACCCCGTCGCTCGACCTCGGCGAGCACCCGGCCGATCGCCTCGTCGATCAACTCGACCTCGACGGCGTTGACGGCGTTGACCTCCCGGACCTGGTCGGCGGTCATGCCCGACGGCACCCAGTGCGTCGGCGCCTCGTAGTTGGACACCAGCTCGCCGTCGTACCAGAGCCGCCAGTGCCGGGGCTTGTCGTCCAGCAGGCGCTCGCGCTCGGCGGCCGACTCCGGGTAGCCCGCCGGCAGGTCGACGTCACGCCACGGGACCCGGTGCAGCTCCGACGCCGGTGGGTCCCACGGGTGGTGCGGGTCGGGGAAGCTCATCCAGCAGAACCAGTCGTCGTCGGCCTCCAGGCCCGACAGCCAGTCGATCGTCCGGTCGGCCACCCAGTCCGTGTGGTACCACTCCCGTGGGATCGGGTTGTGCTTGACCTGGGGGGCGCCGGTGTCGCCGAACCCGGCGGCGTTGACCTCCAGGTCGGCGTCGAGCACCGAGTAGTAGTCGGCGACCGCCTCGGGGTGTTCGGCGCCGATCCAGCGGGCGTAGTGCAGCCAGCCGGTGGCCCCGTGGGTGGCGAACCGCAGGTGGTCGAACCCGCGGTGCGGTCCGACGCCGCCACCGAACTGCGGCGCCTCGACGGTGTCGGTGCCGAGCGAGGCCACCCGGTTCTCGTTGAACCGTTCGAACGGGTCCATGAAGGGCTCGAAGTGGGCCTTGCCGATGAGCGCGGTGCGGTAGCCGGCATCCCGCAGGAGCGCTGCGACCGACGGTGCGTCGACGGGCAGCGGCACGCCGTTCATCCACACGCCGTGCGTCGCCTGGTGCTGGCCGGTGAGCATGGTGGAGCGGGACGGCATGCAGACCACCGACTGGGGCACGGCCCGCTCGTAGCGCACCCCCTCGGCGGCCAGGCGGTCGACCACCGGGGTTCGGGCGAGCGTCCCGCCGTTGCAGCCGAGCGTGTCGTAGCGCTGCTGGTCGGTGGTGATGAACAGGATGCGCCGACCCATCAGGCCTCCACTCCGGTCGCGTCGTCGTCGGAACGCTCGAACCGTTCCTTCACCGCGCGGAGTCCCGCCCCGGCCGCTCCGCCGATCACGAGCGCCATCACGTCGGGTTCGGCGTCGGTGGCGTAGGACACCAGCGTCGTGTCGTCCCCCAGGTCGAACACGTCGATCGTCCCCAGGTGGTGGCGGAACAGCCCACCGGTGATCGAGTAGGCGAAGCGCCGGGCCACCGGGTCGTCGGTGACGATGTCCTCGGTGAGCGGGATGCCGGAGCCGAGCGTCACCGTGCGGACGTCGCCGTCCACGACGGCGCTCGTGATCCCGGGGAACCACTCGGCGAGGCGCTCCGGGTCCCCGACGAGCGCCCAGACCTCGGCCGCCGGAGCGGCGATGCGCTGCGATCGTCTGACGGAGGCCACGGCGAGCATCCTGCCACCTGTTCCGCGTCCGATCCTGCCGTGAGCGTCCCGGTCGCGGAGTCCGTCGTCTCCGTCCCCGTCGTCGGCGGGGCCCGGGAGCCGTCGGTGCGAGGTGCCGGTATCCTCAGCCGGTGGTGACCTCGCCCACTGCGCTCCGGCACCGGGTCCGGCCCGGCGCTCGTTCCCGGTGATCCGGGTTCCGCCGGGACCGGAGACGGATCCCGACCGTCGTGTCCCCGGGCTCCGCTGTGGGGCGCCCCGGACGTCGCTGTACCTCCGTCCGGACGGTCTGGTCGCCTCGTGCTGCGGCAGCTGGCACATCCTCGGTTCGGTCACCGGACCCGACCGCCGGTCCCTGCGGGAGATCTGGGACGGACACCGCCGGACGTTGCTCCGTGACGCAGTCGACGCCGGCGACGACTCGCTCGGCTGCTGGGAGTGCGGACGGGCGGTCACCGAGGGACGTCGGGACGGGAGCCTCGCCGCGGTGTTCGACCGGTACGGGTCGACCGACCTCGGGCACCCGGTGCTGCTCGACCTGGCGTTGTCGAACCGGTGCAACCTCGAGTGCGTCATGTGCAACGGCGGACTGTCGTCGACCATCCGGGCGCGTCGGGAGGGGCGCCCGCCCCTGCCGTCGGCCTACGACGACCGGTTCTTCGACGAGCTCGACGAGTTCCTCCCGCACGTGCGCCGACTCCAGTTCAAGGGGGGTGAGCCGTTCCTGGCTCCCGAGAACCGTCGGATCTGGGACCGGTTGCTCGAGCTCGACCTCCGGCCCGAGGTCTGCGTGACGACCAACGGCACCGTCTTCAACGACGAGGTCGCCCGGTACGTCGAGGAGCTCGGCATGGAGCTCATCGTGTCCGTCGACGCCCTCGACCCGGAGCGCCTCCGGGCGATCCGGGTGGGGGTCGACCCCGAACGTCTCTGGGCCAACGTCGAGTCGTTCGCCAGCATCACCGCCCGGACGGGCGCCAAGCTCGAGCTGGCGATGTGCCTCATGTCCGACAACTGGTCCGAGCTCCGCGGGGTGCTGTCGGAGGCCGATCGTCGGGGCTGCGCTGCGAGCGTCATCTGGGTCGACGGCCCGGCACGGTTCGGTCTGTTGCGGTCGACCGACGTGGACCTCGCCGCGGTCGCCGACTCCCTCGACCGCACCGACGCGTCGTCGCCCCCGCTCCGCGGCGACCTGCAGCTGATCTGGGACGACGCCCGAGACCGGATCCGGTCGGCTGCCGATGGATCGCCGGGGCCCGGGTCCCTCGAGGAGTCGCCCGTGCGGATCGCTGGTCGGCCCGGTCGGTCGGAGGTCGAGTCGGTGCGGAGGAGCCTGGTCGAGGCGGCCGGCTCACCGGAGGTCGCGGAGTTGCGACTCGACGACGACGTCGTGACGGCGGTGTCCGCTCCGGCCTGGGCGGACACCCTCCGGCTGGGGGAGTGGGTCGGCCACGGGCTCGACGAGGTCATGGTCCTCTTCGGCTGGGCGTCCGGTGCCGTCGTCCGCGCCAGCATCGTCCCGGGCGAGGGCGGGGTGCACACGGCCAGGGTCCACCTCACGGGGGACGGCGGGGTGAGCGAGGTGCTCACCGCCTACGTGCCCGCCCCCGCCGGTGGCGCCACGAGTTGGATGCTGCTGGCCCGAGCCGGTCGGTGACGTCCACCTCCGGCGCAGGCGGAGGATCAGCGCCGGGGATCCACCGAACGGCGCAGGTGGCCCTCGGCGGGGGCGCGCAGCACCTCGGGGAGGTCACCCAGGCCGACGGGAGGTGCGACGAGTTCGGCGAGTTGATCCCCGGACCCACGCAGCAGACCGACGGCGGCCAGCAGGTGGTGGGGCTCGTAGTTGTGGACCCCGACGACGGTGTGGAGGCGGCGCACGAGTCGTTCCGGGTCCACGTCGACGTTGCCCGCTGGTGCCACCGACCCGACCAGGGCGAGGTGGCCGCCCACGTCGAGCGCCTCCACCGCTGCGGACACGGCGGCGGGCACCCCGGAGGCCTCGACCACGACGTCGAACGGACCGGGGAGCCCCTCGCCGGGCGCAGCGACCGCGTCGGCACCGAGGCGGAGTGCGGCCGGGTGCCGGCCGGTCTCGGGGTCCAGGCCGGTCACCGTCGCTGCACCTGCGGCGCGCAGCGCCACGCACGCCGAGAGTCCCAGGAGGCCGAGTCCCCACACGCCGGCGCGGCGTCCGGCCACCTCACCGAGCGCGTCGACGGCTCCCACCGCCGTGGCCAGGGCGCACGCCGCCGGTGCGGCCGCTGCGTCCGCGACCTCGTCCGGAACGTGCACGACCGCCACGCCCGGCGGGAGCACGACGTGGGTGCTGTAGTCGCCCGACAGCGGCCACGAACCGTCGGACGGCTCGTGGCCGACCTTGCGGAGCCGACGGCACTTGGCGCTCAGACCTCGACGACAGCGGTCGCAGGTGCCACAGGAGTCGGTCACCCCCCACACGATCCGGTCGCCGACCCGCACGGGCCGACCGTCGACGGTACGTCGCTCGTCGTCGCCCGTCGCCACGACGCGGCCGACCGCCTCGTGGCCGAGCACGCTCGGGTGTGGTCCGAGCCGTCTGCCCGTGACGGTGTGGAGGTCGCTGCTGCAGACCGTCGCCAGGTGGACCTCGACGAGGAGTTCGCCCGCACCGGGCGTCGGCGCGTCCACCGTGCGGAGCTCGAAGCGGTCAGCGCCGAGCCAGACGAGGGACCTGACGGAGGTGGTCACCGGACCGTCGGGGGTGCCGGCGTCGGGCGGTCGTGGTCCCGGCCCCCTCGCCGGGGATCGGCCCGAACCGGCAGGTTGGGTTCACCTCCGACTCCACTACGATGACGGAGGGACCGTGGCAGCGGAGGTTCGGTCCGGCAGTGTGCGACGGTCGACGGCGTGGACGGGGGTGCACCCGCTGGTGCGAGTACGACGCCCCACGGAGTCCCGGGTCCCTGTTCGGGTCGACGCCACGCCCCGCCGGTTCGCCTCCCGGATGCATTCGACTGAGAGCACATCGTGATCATCATTCGTGATGTCCGACCGTACATCGCCCTGGCCGACGGCCCGGTGCTGGACGCCCTGGCCAAGATCAGCGGCAACCGCGCGGGCATCGTCTTCTGCACCGACCACGAGGGCCGGGTGATGGGCGTGCTGTCCGACGGTGACTTCCGCCGGTGGGTCGTCGACCAGGACCAGATCGACCTCCTGCAGCCGGTCAGCAACGTCGCCAACACCGACTTCACGTCGGCTCCCGTCGACGCGGAGCGGAGCCACCTCGTGGCACTGCTGTCGGACCGGATCACCCACGTGCCGCTGCTCGACCGCCGTGGGCACGTGGTGGCCGTCGCCACCTCGGGTCGCGACACGCTCTGGCTGGGCGACCTGATGGTCGACGAGCTCTCGCCGGCGGTGGTCATCGCCGAGATCGGGAACAACCACAACGGGGACCTCAGCCGGGCGCTCGAGCTGGTCGACCTGGCTGCGGAGGCCGGAGCGGACTGCGCCAAGTTCCAGATGCGGGACATGGCCTCGCTCTACCGGAACCAGGGCGAGGCGCTCGACGCCGGTGAGGACCTCGGCGCGCAGTACACGCTGGACCTGCTCTCTCGGTTCAACCTCTCCAACGAGGACCTGTTCGTGTGCTTCGACCACTGCCGGGACCGCGGGCTCGTCCCGTTGTGCACCCCGTGGGACCCGGTGAGCGTGCAGGTCCTCGACGACCACGGCCTGCCCGGCTTCAAGGTCGCATCGGCGGACCTCACGAACCACGACCTGCTCCACGCCGTGGCGGCGACCGGGCGACCGGTGCTGCTGTCGACCGGGATGTCGAGCGAGTCCGAGATCATCGAGGCGGTCGACGTCCTGCGTCACGACGGCGCTGCCTTCGTCCTGCTGCACTGCAACAGCACCTACCCGGCTCCCTTCAAGGACGTGAACCTCCGGTACCTCGACCGCCTCCGGGAGATCGCCGGCGGACCGGTCGGGTACTCGGGTCACGAGCGGGGGTCGAGCGTCGCCGTGGCGGCGGTCGCCCTCGGGGCGAAGGTCGTGGAGAAGCACCTCACCACCGACCGGTCGCTGGAGGGCAACGACCACAAGGTCAGCCTCCTGCCCCACGAGTTCCGGGCGATGGTCGACGGGATCCGCCAGGTCGAGGAGAGCCTCGGCAGCGACGTGCGCCGGGAGGTCACCCAGGGCGAGATGATGAACCGGGTGAACCTGGCCAAGAGCTTGGTGGCCGCCCGACCGATCGAGGCCGGGTCCGTGCTGACCCCGGACGCCCTCGACGTCAAGAGTCCCGGCCGTGGCCTGCAGCCCAACCGTCGGCACGAGCTGCTCGGGCGGCGGGCCAAGCGCTCGATGGTTCCCGGCGACTTCTTCTACCCGAGCGACCTCGAGGACGAGAGCGTCGAGCCCCGGGACTACTCGTTCCGGCGACCCTGGGGCCTCCCGGTCCGGTACCACGACCTCCGCGCGCTCCTGCCGTTGTCCAACCCGGACTTCGTCGAGTTCCACCTGAGCTACCAGGACCTCGAGCTCGACCCGGCCACCTACGTCGACGGGACGCTCGACCTCGGCCTGGTCGTCCACAGCCCCGAGCTGTTCCGCGGCGACCACCTGGTGGACCTGGCGTCCTCCGACGACGACTACCGGGCCCGGTCGGTGGCCGAGCTGCAACGGGTCGTCGACCTGACCCGACGGCTCGTCCCGATGTTCGAACGAGCCGACCGACCGGTGATCGTCGTCAACGTGGGTGGGTTCACCTCCGATGGTCCCGTGTCCGCCGAGGAGCGCGACCGCATGTACGAGCGGGTCCACGAGAGCCTGGCCCTCGTCGACGACGACGGGGTGGAGCTCGCCGCCCAGACCATGCCGCCGTTCCCGTGGCTGTTCGGTGGGCGGATGTTCCACAACCTGTTCCTCGACCCGGAGGACACCGCCCGGTTCGCCGCGGAGAGCGGACGTCGGGTGTGCCTCGACACCTCGCACTCCAAGCTGGCCACCAACCACCGTGGCGCGAGCTACCACGAGTTCGTCGAGCTGGTCGGTCCACACGTCGCCCACCTCCACGTCGTGGACGCCGAGGGGACCGACGGCGAGGGTCTCCAGATCGGCGAGGGGGGGATCGACTTCCCGGCGCTCGCCGAGCAGCTCGACCGTCTGTGTCCGGACGCCACGTTCATCCCGGAGATCTGGCAGGGTCACCAGAACGACGGCGAAGGGTTCTGGACGGCGCTCGACCGACTGGAGCAGTGGTTCTGATGGAGGTGCTCGCCGTCGTTCCCGCTCGTGGGGGGTCGAAGGGACTGCCGCGCAAGAACGTGGCACCGTTCCTCGGTCGACCCCTGGTCGTGTGGTCGGTGGACGCAGCCCGGGACGCGCAGCTGGTGACCAGGGTCGTCGTGAGCACCGACGACGCCGAGATCGCGGAGATCGCCTCGGCCAACGGCGCCGAGGTCCCCTTCGTCCGACCGGCCGAGCTCGCCGCTGACGACGTCCGTGACCTCCCCGTCTTCGAGCACGCCCTCGGGTGGCTGCGTGAGCACGAGGGCTACGTTCCCGACGTCGTCGTCCACCTGCGTCCCACCTCGCCGTTGCGACCGGCCGGTCTGGTGGACCAGGCGATCCAGTTGCTGCTGGACGAGCCCCGTGCCGAGTCGGTCCGGGCGGTCTGCGAGGCGCCGTGCAACCCGTACAAGATGTGGCGGATCACCGACGGGGTGCTCGCCCCGCTCCTCGACTCAGACGTCCCGGAGCACTGGAACGCACCGCGCCAGGCGCTGCCGACCGTCCACTGGCAGATCGGCACGGTGGACGCCATCCGCACGGCCACCATCGTGTCGGGCCACTCCATGAGCGGCGACGTGATCGTCCCGCTGGTGGTCGACCCGGCGTTGGCGGGGGACATCGACGACCAGTGGTCCTTCGAGTCGACCGAGCGGATGGCGGTCCGGTTGGGTCTGGCAGGGTCGGCCGGATGAGCGCCGCCGTCGCAGTCGATCCGAGGAGCGGAACCGGTGGGTGACGATCGACTCTTCGACCTGACCGGACGGCACGCCGTCGTCACGGGGGCCGCCGGTCTGCTCGGTCGGCAGTTCGCGGACGCGCTGGCGGCACAGGGCGCCACGGTCCACCTGCTGGACCTGGCCGCCGACGCCGTCGAGGAGGTCGCTGCGGACATCGCGACCCGGTCGCCGGTCCCGCCGGAGTGGATCCCGGTCGACGTCACCGACGAGGACGGGGTCTGCGCCGCCATCGAGCGAGTCGGTCGGGTCGACATCCTGGTGAACAGCGCGGCGATCGACCCCAAGTTCGAGCCCGGGCAACCGAGGAACGGGCACCTGTCGACCTACCCGCTCGACCGGTGGAACGCGAGCCTGAACGTCAACCTGACCGGCGTGTTCCTCACGACCCGCGAGTGCTGTCGGAACATGGAGCCCCGGGGTGAGGGTGTGATCGTCAACATCTCGTCGACCTACGGGCTCGTGGGCCCGGACCAGCGGATCTACGTCACGGAGGGCGGGGACGAGTTCTTCAAGCCGGTCGACTACTCGGTCACCAAGGCCGGGCTGCTCGGGTTCACCCGGGCCGTCGCGGCCATGTACCGGGGGACCGGGATCCGGGTCAACGCGCTCAGTCCCGGCGGTGCCCACAACGGACAGGACGAGGAGTTCGTCCGCAACTACTCCGCGCGGACGATCCTGGACCGCATGGCCCAGCCGAGCGACTACCGGGGCGCCATCGTGTTCCTCTGCAGCGACGCCTCCCGGTACATGACCGGGGCGAACCTCGTGGTCGACGGAGGCTGGACCGCGCTCTGATCCGTCGCCGGTGCGGGGTCGCTGCCTCCGGAGCGCGCCGGGCCCTCACCGACGCTCGGAGCACGAGGCACGGTGCGGCCCGTCGTGACAGGCTGCTCGCATGCAGGTCCACCTCGTCGACGGCACCTACGAGCTGTTCCGCCACTTCTACTCGCCGGGTGGCGGGCACCTGAACGCCGCCGGCGAGGAGGTCGGCGCCACCCGGGGTGTCCTGCGGTCGGTCGTGGGCATGCTCCGTGACGGTGCCACTCACCTGGGCGTGGCCACCGACCACACCGTCGAGTCGTTCCGCAACGACCTCTGGGACGGCTACAAGACCGGCGAGGGGATCGACCCGGAGCTGTTCGCTCAGTTCCCGATGGTCGAGGAGGCCCTCGGTGCGCTCGGCGTGGCGGTCTGGCCGATGGTCACCGTCGAGGCCGACGACGCGCTGGCCGCGGCGGCGGCCGTGGCCGCAGCCGATAGGCGTGTCCAACGGGTGCTGATCTGCACGCCCGACAAGGATCTGGCCCAGTGCGTCGTCGGCGACCGGGTGGTGCAGCTCGACCGGCGACGAGAGGAGCTCCGCGACGCAGCGGCGGTGCTCGAGAAGTACGGCGTGCCGCCCGAGTCGATCCCGGACTGGCTGGCGCTGGTCGGCGACACGGCCGACGGCTTCCCCGGGTTGCCGGGCTGGGGGGCCAAGTCGGCGGCTGCCGTCCTGCGCGTCTACGGCCACCTCGAGTCGATCCCCGACGCACCCGGTCAGTGGGACGTCCCGGGACTCCGGGGTGCGGCGCGGCTCGC
>CAIQNH010000033.1 GCA_903873135.1 uncultured Actinomycetes bacterium | reverse complement strand
CGAGTAGTCGCCGGGTCGGGTGTCGGGCTCAGGCCCGGCCCGTCATCTGGACCACCAGGCGCTCGACCCGGCGGAGGACCGGGCCGGTCGGAACCGGCGCGTCGAGGACCTGCGGGTCCTCGATCCGTTCGAGCAGCACGTCGGTCGCAGCCACGAGCTGCTGGCGTGCCAGGTGCGAACCCGGGCAGAACTTGGAACCGAAGCCGAACGTCAGCACCTCGGTCTCGGGTCGAGCCGGGTCGAACCGGTCCGGGTCGGTGAAGACCGCCGGGTCGCGGTTGGCCGCGGCGATCCCGCAGAGCACCAGTGCCCCCGGTGGCAGCTCGACCCCGGCCACCGTGCCGCCGTCGACCGCCAGCCGGGGCAGCAGCGCCACGGGCGGTTCGGTCCGCAGCGACTCGTGGACGACCGCCGGGAGGAGCGACCGGTCCGCGCGCAGTCGTGCCCACAGCCCCGGTTCGGTGAGGGCCCGGCGCAGCAACGTGCCGAGGCCGTCGGAGGTCGTGGTCGCCCCGACGGCGTAGAGCAGCCGCACGTGCGAGGCGACCTGCTCGTCGCTGAGCCCCACTCCGTCGACCGACGCCGACAGCAGTCGCGAGATCACGTCGTCCTGCGGCTCGGCCCGTCGTTCGGCGAGGGTCGGGAGCAGGAACTCGGTGACCTCGGTCGCGGCGCGGCGGGCGCCCTCGGGGTCGGTCGGGTGGCTGAGCAGGGCGAGCGCCCACGCCCGTTGGCGCTCCTCGGTGCCGACCGGGAGCCCGAGCTTGCGGCTGATCGACCAGAAGGGGAGGACCTGCACGAACCCCTCGGCGAGGTCGTCCACGCCGGCGGCGAGCATCCGGTCGAGGACCTCCTCGGCGAGCGGGGTCAGCTCGTCGTCGACGAACCGGCGGACCGCCCGGGACCGGAACGCCGGCGTGGCGAGCTGGCGGACACGGTGGTGCTCGTCGCCGTCGAGGTCGATGAACGTGCTGCCGACGCTCGGACGAGTGGCGTGACGGTAGACGACGCCTCCCGGGAACTGGTCGTCGTCGACCAGGAACTCCCGCACGGCCGCGAAGGTCGTGAGCAGGTGCGCTCGGGCCCCGAGGAACCGGACCGGGACGACGGGGCCGGACTCGCGCGCCGTGCGCATCGTGGCGTGCAGTTCATCCCCGCCGAGGTCGACGGTCCCCAGGTCCAGGTCGCCCAGCGGGAGTTCGGAGTCGGCGCTCACCTCCTCACTCTGCCTGCTCTCGCAGGTCGGGGACGGATCGGTCGTCGCCGACCCAGTCGGAGGCACGTCGGGGGTACTCGTACCCGTCGGATTCGCGTGACTCGGGAGGGTCGAGCGGTGAGCATGCGCACCGGTGCCCAAACAGTGGGCGTCGGGTCGGAGGGAGACCACTGTGAACGAACAACTGTCGAGGACCCCTGTGTGCCGAGGTCGGACCACCCCGTCGGGTCGTCGGATCCTCGGACTCGCGCTGGCGGCGCTGGCGGTGGCGGCGGCGTGCACGCCGACGCCACCGGCCGAGCCCACCACGACCACGATCCCCGGACCGGTGACGGTGGAGCAGGTCGTGACCGGTTCCGCCCACTCGTGTGCGTTGCTGAACACCGGCCGGGTCGAGTGCTGGGGCTCCAACTCCTCGGGCCAGCTCGGCAACGGGACGACCACCGACTCCACCACGGCGGTGACGGTGGCGGGGATCACCGACGCCGTCGACGTGGCAGCAGGTGGGTTGCACTCGTGCGCCACCCTGGCCAGCGGGACGGTCCGCTGCTGGGGTGCAGGCGCCTTCGGTCAGCTCGGCAACGGACTCGAGCTGGACCGGAGCACGCCGGTCGCCGTGGCGGGGATCGCCGACGCCGTCGAGGTGGTGACCGGCGAGCAGTTCAGCTGCGCCCGACGCAGTGCGGGCACGGTCTCGTGCTGGGGGAGCAACGCCACCGGTCAGCTCGGGGACGGGACGACGGACGACTCGTCGGTTCCCGTCGTCGTGTCGGGACTCACCGGTGCCGTGTCGATCGATGCGAACACGTCGATCTTCAGCTTCGGGACGGCGTGCGCCCGCCTGGCCGACGGTACCGGCCGGTGCTGGGGGCTCGCGTTCTGGTCGGCGGTCGACGCCGTCTCCCTGACACAGGCCGTGTTGCCCGGACTGTCCGGTTCGCTCGACCTGGTCGTCAACGGCCGCCAGGCGTGCGCACTGGTCGGCTCGACCGTCCGCTGCTCGGGTCTCAACAACACCGGCCAGCTGGGCGACGGGACGACCGCCTTCCGTCCGACGCCGGTTCCGGCGAGCGGGATCACCACGGCGGTCGCCGTCGACGGCGGCTTCGCCCACGGCTGCGCCGTGCTGAGCTCCGGATCCGTCCGCTGCTGGGGTGACAACGACGCCGGGCAGCTCGGCAACGGGACGACGGTCGACGCGCTGGTGCCGGTCACGGTGTCCGGCCTGACCGGGGCGACCGCCGTGGCCGGCGGCAACGACCACACCTGTGCGATCACCGGTGTGGACGTGGTCCGCTGCTGGGGCGACAACGCGAGGGGTCAGCTCGGTGACGGCACGACCACCTCCCGGACGACCCCGGTGACCGTGCTCGGTCTCTGAGCGGTCCCCGACCGGCCGG
>CAIQNH010000032.1 GCA_903873135.1 uncultured Actinomycetes bacterium | reverse complement strand
GGCACAGCTCAGCCAGGCGTCGCGAGCTTCGGGAGCGGACTGGTCGAGCCGGGAGAGCCGGGCAGCAGCGCGTCCCAGGCTGAACGCCTGCCGGACGAGATCGGCCCGACCGGCTCGGGACCGCTGGGGCTCGAACACGAACCGCAGGTCGCCCGGGCGGTGGTCGGGCGGCAGGACGAACTCGGTGACCGCACCGGTCGGTCCGGTGCTGCGGAGCGGGACGAACGCCAGAGGAATCAGGTCCTCGGCCCGCAGGACGCGCAACCAGTACGCCTCAGCGCCCGAGAGGTCGGGAGCGGATCCGTCGAGGTGGAATCGCCAGAGGAGGTCGTCGAGCTGCTCCACCGTGGCCTCGACGCCAGCGGGTACCCCGAGGACCTCCACGACCGTCGGCCGTATCGGTGCCGCCACTGCGGGATCCGGCACCTCGTCCCACAGGCCGTCGAGCTGGTGTGCGTCGGCGAACACTCCCGGGTGCTCCTCAGACATCGGGGCTGCGACCGCTGCGGCCACGGACCGGTCGTCGAGCCACCACCCGGAGTCGAGGTCGCCGCCCAGACGCCGGCGCAGCGAGTCGATCGCCACCGACCCACCGGCGGACCGGGTCGGCAGCCCACCGAGCCACTTGGAGAGCCTCATCCGGACCCCGAGGTTCACCAGATCGATCTCGGCGTCCGAGACCACCGCCGCCTGTCGCTCCAGGATCTCCTCGAGCTCGGGGCGGAGCGGGTCGAGGAGCTCCAGGGACCGGTCGCGACGGTGCCGCTCCAGCACCGCAGCGGCGGCCACGACACGGACCAACGCAGGCTGCGAGGTGTCGAAGGCCGAGTCGGCGGCGACCACGAGCGCGCCGACGGGTCCGGCCTCGGCAGTGAGCATCCACGGGTCCGAGCCCTGGCGACCGGGACGCCACGTGGAGGGCTCCTCCTCGGACGGAGCGTCGGTCGACTCCCCGAGCGCCGCGACGATCCGGTCGGCGAGGAAGAGGGCGCCCTCGGCTCCGAACAGGCTCGCCACCAGCGCCGACCCGGCGACGGCGCCGACCACGTCGGTGACCGACAGGACCTGCGCGGGCAGCCGGAGCGACACGAGGACCCACGGTCGGGCGGTGTCGACCTCCCAGGCCGACCCGTCGGGGAACTCCACCACCGACGAGCCCGCCGGGCCCGGAGTGGAGTGGACCACCTCGACGCCGCCACTCGGCAGGAACTCGAGCGTGAAGTCCCCGGACGCTGCGAGACCCGGGTACACGGGATCCTCTCGATCAGCCACGTCCACGCACCTCCCCGCGAGCAGCGGCCTCCGCGAAGGCCTGGTTCAGGAACTCGATCAGCCTCCTGATCCGTCGACTCCGCTGCTGACGGACTGCGACACCGGCGTTGGCGACGACCAGGTCGACCTCTCCCGCAAGGTACAGCGCCGGCCACGCGGTGGCCTGGGAGCGGGTGGCACCGCGCTCGGGCCCGGGGAGGTCCGACGGCGCCAGGTGAGAGTGAGCGGCCAGGGTGATGTAGCTGAGCACGGCCGACAGGAGCCACTCGGAGGATCCCCCCAGCTCGGCGACGAGCTCCTCTGCGATCCGCCGCAGCGGGTCACCGTCGTGACGATCGATGTCGTCGGCCGGGGCCCCGACCGTCGACCCACCGACGGGAACTCCGTCGAGTTGATCGAGGTCCTCCACGGTCAGCTCCCGCCCCCGCTGGACGGCCAGTGCGGCGCGATCCACCACCCGGAACACGTAGCCGACCGGGTCGTCCGGCGCCACGGCGCCCGCACGTCCGAAGCGGGTGATCAGCGAGATCGCAGCCTCCTGGGCGGCGTCCTCGACCACGTCCACGGGCAGGTTGCGTCGCCGGGCGACCGTCCGGATGATCCGGTCCCCGGTCTCACCGGTGAGTGCCTCGAGCACGGCGCTGTCGGGCGAACTGCCGTCGCCACGCCGCCGGCCTGGGGTTCGAGTGTTCTTGATCGGGTCCTTCCTCCATTCCCGTTCGTGATCGGTTCGCGGTCGGCCGTCACCGGTCCGAATCCGGTCCGTGACCAGCGGCCTGTCCGGGGTCGGACGGTCCGCTCGCTGCGTCTCCGAGGCTCGGTCGTCACCGGGGCGTCGCTCGACCCACCGGACGCGATCGTCCAGCGGCCGCCGGGCTGGTCCCGTGGACCACGAGCGACACGGTGCCATCCGGGTGTGACATCGCCGACG
>CAIQNH010000031.1 GCA_903873135.1 uncultured Actinomycetes bacterium | reverse complement strand
GGTGAGGTCGTCGACGGGGACACCCTCGAGGAACTCCATGGTGAGCACCCGGCGACCCGACAGCTCCGTGAAGACCTCCGGGATGGTGATCCGCTGCAGGTTCACCTGCTGCAGCAACCACCGGTAGTGCGTCATGGCCCGGGCCTCGTTGCGCAGGTCGAGCTCCTCACCGATCTGCACCCGGAACCCCTGGAACATGGCGAGGAGCTGGCCTGCGGCGTACTCGCCCGTCTGCTTGGCGATGAGTTCGAGCAGCGGCTGGAACAGGTCGAGGTCGACCGCCACCTGCCGCTCGATGCCCGGTCGGAGCACCTTGACCGCGACCCGACGTCCGTCCCGGGTGGTCGCCTTGTGCACCACCGAGATCGAGGCTCGACCGATCGGGGTCTCCGAGAAGCTCCAGAACGCCTCGTCGAGGGGCATCCCCAGGTCACGCTCGACGATGCGCCGGACCTCGTCGAAGGGGACGGGGGCACCGGTGTCGAGGCAGGAGCGGAACTCGTCGGCCACGGAGTCCCCGAACACACCCGGGGCCGAGCCCACGAGCTGCCCGAACTTCATGAAGGTCGCGCCCAGCTCCTCGAAGGTGCGCCGGAGCGGTCGCGCCCACGCGTCAGCGGCGATGCTGCGGCTCACCGCGCTCCGCAGGAACAGGGGCGCGAAGTGGCGGGAACTCACGAGCGCGATCTGACGGGCCCGGCGGCCCAGCTCCGAGCGCGGCGATCGGGGGAGCTCCAGGGGGAACACCCGGGGGACGGTCTCGAGACGGGCCTCGAGCTCCTCGTCGGTCACGCCGATCTCGGTCACCGGGACCATCATCGCCCACCGCCCGGGGCCGGGGCCACCGCTCAGCAGCTGCGCAGCCAGCGGCGGGCGCACTCGAGCCGACGCTCGAGCTGCTCGACGGTGGCCTGGGAGACCTGACGGATGGCCGCCAGTCGGTTCAGCTCGGCGTTGACCGCAGGGTGGGACCATCCGGTGGCCCGGACGAGCTCCACCACCACCTCGGCGTTCAGCTCCCGCAGCAGCAGCCGGCGGCGCCGTGGGTCGGTGACCTCCTGGCTCACCGGCTCGTCCCAGGAACCCACCACGCCACCGCCCGGCAGCGGCGGCGGCTCGAGCAGCAGGTCCACGCCGTGCGGGTCCGCCGGCTCGGCGGCGTCGCCGACCGGACCGAAGACCCCGAGGATCGACGAGTCCGCGGTGTCGGCGGGGTCGCCGGCCACCACCGCCCCGACGACTGCGAACAGGCTCATCTGCCCCTCGTCGTCGACCGGCGTCTCACCCTCGGCACGAGGAGCGGCCCGGCGCTGGGCGAGGCTGTGCCGGCGGGCCTCGGCGACGGCTGCAGCGTGGCGACGCAGCCGCGGGTCGTCGGGCAGGAACACGAAGGCCCGTTGGTCCCGTCGCCCTGCGGTGTGTCGCACGACGCGACCGACGGCCTGCCGGAAGAACAGCTCCGTGGTCGTCGTGGTGGCGAACACGGCGACGCGCAACCGGGGGATGTCCACGCCCTCGGAGACCATCCGGACCGCCACGATCCACTCGTCGTCGGACGATGCGTACCGACGGATGCGCTCGGAGGCGTCGTCCTCGTCGGAGGTCGCGACGACTGCGCTCACCCCGCGGCGGCGGAGGACCTCGGCCACACCCTGGGCGTGGGCCTGATCGGTCGCCACCACCAACCCACCGGCGGACGGGTCGTCACGTCGCAACTGGGTGAGTCGCTCGTCCGCCTGTCGCAGCACCGTCGGCAGCCACTCGCCCTCCAGACTGAGCGCGGTGCGCAGCCGCTGGTTGGCCCGTTCCCGCTCCAGGTCGTCGTCGAAGGTGGCGGTCACCACCTGGCCGTCGGGTGCCACCCACTCCATGAAGCCGTTGATGCGCGGGAAGAACACCGGTCGCACCACGCCGCCGTCGGCGAGCGCCTCGCCGTAGCCGTACTCGTAGTCCGGTCGGGCCTCGTCGAGGTGGTAGTCGACGAAGGGGATGGCGCTCGAGTCCGACCGGAACGGCGTCCCCGAGAGCGACAGCCGCCGGGCGGCGCCACCGAAGGCCTCCAGCACCGACGCCCCCCACGTGCGGTCGTCGCCGGCGTGGTGGATCTCGTCGAGCACGACGAACCCGTCGGCGGCCAGTCCCGCCAGCTCGGACGCCGAGGTCGCCACCTGCTGGTAGGTGGTCACGATCCCGTGCACGTCACCCGGGAGGTCGGGCTGGCGCGCCGACCAGTCGGCGTCGAGGTGCAACCGGAACCGTGAGGCCGCCTCCGCCCACTGGTGCTTGAGGTGCTGGGTGGGCGCCACCACCACCACGTGCCCGCCCGGACGGTCGGTCAGGTGGCGGACCGCTGCGGCGAGTGCGAACGTCGTCTTGCCGGCACCGGGCGTGGCGACGGCGAGGAAGTCCGGGGTGGGGTGGTGCACGAACCGGTCGAGGGCCTCGGACTGCCAGGCCCGGAGCCGGATCCGGGTCGGCCGGGCCACCACGGCGCCGGGGGCGTTGCGACCGGGGCCCGCGCTGCCACGGCGGTCCATCAGCGTGGTCCGGGAACACAGGTCATGGCGGCCGGTACCTTAGGAGCGTGGAGACACCAGCCGGCGCCATCGAGGAGATGCTCGACATCGAGTGGTGGGCACACGGGTCCGACGCCCGGGCCCACGCCTGGGAGATGCTCCGGGACGAGGCGCCCGTGAGCTTCGGCCCCGAGGCCGAGATCCCGGGGTTCCCCCAGGGGCCGGGATTCTGGTCGGTGACCCGTCACGCCGACGTGGTGCACGTCTCGCGGCACCCCGAGCTGTTCTGCTCCGGTCAGGGGACGAACATCCCCGACCTGCCCGTGGAGATCGCAGAGTTCTTCGGGTCCATGATCAACATGGACGACCCCAAGCACACCAGGCTCCGCCGCATCGTGAACCGTTCGTTCACCCCACGCACCGTGGCCCGGATCGACGAGGACGTCCGTCGCAAGGCCCGGGCGATCGTGGCGCGCGTCGCCCCGGCCGGCTCCTGCGACGTGGTGACCGAACTCGCTGCGCCCCTGCCGCTCGAGATCATCTGCGAGATGATGGGCATCCCCCGGGACCAGTGGCAGCGGGTGTTCGAGCTGACCAACGTGATCCTCGGCGACATCAACTCGACGCCCGACCTCGGCGCGCTCATGGGCGCGGCCGTGGAGATGGCCGAGATCGCTCGGGCCGTCGGCGAGAACCGCCTGGCGGAACCCCAGGACGATCTGGTCTCGGCGATGATGCACGCGGAGGTCGACGGCGAGGCGCTCCAGCCCATGGAGATGGCGAGCTTCTTCATCCTCCTCGCCGCCGCCGGCAACGAGACCACCCGCAACGCCATCACGCACGGCCTCCGGCTCCTGACGCTGCACCCGGACCAGCGGGACCGCTGGTCGGCCGACGTGGAGGGCGTCTCCCCCACCGCCGTCGAGGAGATCGTCCGTTGCGCCACGCCGGTGATCCACTTCCGTCGGACGGCGACGGCCGACACGCGCGTCGGGGAGGTCGAGATCGCCGAGGGCGACAAGGTCGTGATGTGGTACGAGTCCGCCAACCGTGACCCCCGGGCCTTCGACCGGCCCGACGAGTTCGACGTGACCCGCACACCCAACGAGCACATCGGATTCGGCGCCGGTGGCCCGCACTTCTGCCTCGGGGCGAACCTGGCCCGTCGGGAGATCCGGGTGATGTTCGAGGAGCTCTTCCGTTGGGTCCCCGACATCCACACGGTCGGCGATCCGACGTGGCTCCGGTCCCCGTTCATCCACGGCATCACCGCCCAGCGCGCCGAGTTCACCCCGACCGAGGTGCCCGCCGAGGCCCTCGCCGAGCTCTGAGGGAGAGGACCGACGTGCCGACCCTGCCCGACCACTTCCCCCCGCACCCCGCCCGTGACGTGGCCCTGCGGTCCATGCAGGCCGTCGAGGCCGGCGACCGAGCGGCGTGGCTGGCGCTCTTCGCCGACGACGCCGTGGTCGAGGACCCGATCGGCCCGTCCCCGTTCGACCCCGAGGGCAACGGCCACCGCGGCAGGGAGGCCATCGCCGCCTTCTACGACGCCGTGATCGCCCCGAACGAGTCCCTCGCCTTCACCGTGGAGCGGTCCCACGCCGCCGGCTCCGAGGTGGCGAACGTCGGCACGATCAGCACGACGCTCCCCGACGGCGGCGGCACCGTCCACACCGACCTGGTGGCCACCTACCGGGTCGACGACGACGGCCGTCTGGTGGCCCTGCGGGCCTACTGGTCCGTCGACGAACTCCGGTTCGGCTGAACGGCCCCGCTCGCGTCACGGGCTGGGCACGGTGCCCGCCGGGTCGGTACGGTCGCCCCATGGAACCCTGCGGTGACGATCCCGAGGTCCGCGTCGGCTCGATGCTCTACACGCTGGTCGACCCGTCGGTCGGCCACGAGGTGGCCTACAACCGCTGGTACGAGCGGGACCACTTCTACTCCGGCTGCATGATCGGTCCGTGGCTGTTCGCCGGACGGCGCTGGGTGGCGACCCGGCCGCTCAAGGACCTGCGCTTCCCGACCGACGCGCCCGAGGACAGCGCCGTGGCGCTGCCCGTCGACGCCGGGTCGTACCTGGCCACGTACTTCATCCACGCCGGCCACGAGGCCGAGCACTGGGCGTGGGCGAACCCGCAGGTCTTCCAGCTCTACGAGCACGGTCGCGGCTTCAGCGAACGACACCACGCGCACACCTCGCTGTACTTCACCAGCGGCTCCAGCCACCGCGACCCGGACGGCGTCCCGGCGCACGTGGCGCTCGACCACCCGTACGCCGGCCTGGTGAGCATCCACGTGGACCGGGAGGGGGACACCTCCCACCGAGACCTGGTGGCGTGGTTCGACGAGGTCGCCGCCCCGGCACTGTTCGCCGACGCCGCCGACGGCTCGGTCTCGCCGGTGGACCAGGTCCAGCACTGGCGTCCGATCATCCCCGAGGGCAGCGCCGGCAAGGCCCCGATGGACCTGGGCACGCCGCCCGGGACCAGGGCCCGCAGCATGTTGCTGGCGTTCACCACGGAGGAGCCGACGACGTGCTGGGATCGCATCCGGGACCTCGCCGATCGGATCGACGAGTCCGGCCTGGCCACGGTGCGCCTGGCCGCCCCCTTCGTCCCGACGATCCCGGGGACCGACACCTACACCGATCAGCTCTGGTGAGCCGGGGCGTGCTCGGCGAGGAACGCCAGGGTCCGCTCCCACGCCAGCGACGCCGCTGCCGCATCGGCCGGTCCGATCGGGGTGTCCTCGGCGAACCAGTGACCGGTGCCCTCGTACCGGTGGAACTCGACGTGCTTGTCGAGCAGGAGCAGGTGGGCCTGCATCTCGACGAGCTGGTCCTCGGTGACGAACGGGTCGTCCTCGGCGAAGTGGCCGAGCACCGGTGAGCTGAGGGCCTCGAAGTCGATGTCCTGCGAGCCGTAGTAGGCGACCACTGCGTCGATCGAGTCCGGCTGCCTGGTGCCGAGCCACAGGGCCCAGGACGCCCCCATGGAGAAACCGAGCACCGCCACCGGGCCGGTCGGGACGGCGCTGTGGGCGCGGAGCGCCACGACGCTGGAGAGGACGAGCGCAGCGGTGGCGTTCGGGTCGGTCTCGGCCAGGGCGTCGCGGGCGGCGTCCGCGTCCTGGGGGCGGATCCCGCCCAGGAGGTCGGGGGCGAGGGCCGTGTAGCCGGCGTCCGCCAGCCGCTCGACCACTCCCTTGGTGGCGGCGTCGAGCCCCCACCAGGAGTGCAGGACGAGCACCCCGTGGCCGGGCCCCTCGTCGGGGACCACCAGGTAGGCGCTGCCGGCTCGATCGCTCACCGACTCAGGGTGTCACGCGGACCCGCGCGTGGGAGGATCACCCCCGTGGCGACGGTGGCGGTGCTCAACCAGAAGGGTGGCGTGGGCAAGACCACGGTCGTGCTCGGCCTGGCCGCGGCCGCCCAGCGACGGGGTGAGGCCACCCTGGTGGTCGATCTGGATCCGCAGGGCAGCGCCGGGTGGGCCATGGGCGTGGAGGCCGACGACGACCACCTGGCGATCGGTGACGTCCTGCGGACCGGCGACCCCCGTGTGGCCGCTGCGGCCACGGTCCGCTCGGGCTGGGGAGCGGGCGTCGACGTGCTCCCGGCCAGCCGGAACCTGATCGAGCGGGAGTCCGACGCCGCCACTGCCGACGACCCCGACCGCCTGCGCCAGGCCCTGGCCGACCTGGTGGGCACCTACGAGACCGTCCTCGTGGACTGCGCTCCGTCGCTCGGACCGACGACCCGGTCCGGTCTGGTGGCCGCGGACGGCGTGCTGCTGGTCGCCGAGCTCTCGGCGCTGTCCCTGCGGGGCGCCGACGCCGTGGTCGACACGATCGAGGAGGTCGGAGCCGACGACCACCCGGGCCTGGGGTTGTTCGGCACGGTGGTCAACCGCGCCCCGTCGGTCTCCACCGAGGCCGAGCGGCAGCTCGCTGCACTCGAGCACCACCTGGGTCGGGGGACCGTGTGGCGGCCGTTCATCCCGCAGCGCGCGGTCCTGAACGAAGCGGTCGGCCGTCGCTGTCCGATCCAGGACCTGGGCCGCAAGGCCGGCCCGGTCGTGGCGATCTTCGACGTGCTCTACGACCGTCTGCGCGACACCGCCGACGAACTCACCCGGGGACGGGTGCCGACCGACGAACCGTGAGCCGCCCGGCCAGCAGGGCGACGACCACCGCGGCGAGCGCGCTGAGGCCGAACAGGGCCACGAGCGGGGCTCGGAGGTCCGGGCCGGCAGCCGGTCCACCGGCGAGCCGGTCGCCGAGACCCACGATCGCACCGCCCACGCCCGTCCCGAGGGCGATGCCGAGCACGTCGTTGAGCTGCAGGCTCGAGGACGCCACGCCCTCACGGCCGGGTTCGGCACCGGCGAGCGCCACGCTGGACAGGGGGGCGTAGCCGAGCCCCATGCCCAGTCCTGCGACCGTGGTGGCCACGAACCAGAGGGCGACGGGCACGGCGTCGAACAGCGCGACGGGCATCAGGAGCGTCCCGACCACCAGGACCGTCCCGGCGGTGCGCTCGAGCCGGGCCGGGCCCCAGGACTCGTAGCAGCGGGCCTGCGTCCACGCCCCGGCGGTCCAGGTGACCGAGCCGGCGGCCAGGGCGGCGCCGGCGACGAGCGTGCTCTGGCCCCGGACGGCGGTCAGCGCGAGCGAGACGTAGGCGCTCGCGGAGAAGAACGCGAACGTGAGGACGCCCCTGATGCAGACCGCTGCGGGGAGGCCCGGCCGGGCGTGCGCCGTGCCGGGTGGCAGGAGCCGGCCGAGCGCCGGCAGGGCGAGCGTGACCCCGGCGGCCACGCCGGCGAACGCCAACGGGACCGACCCGGCGCTCAGACCGGCCAGCAGCAACGCCGCCCCCACCACGAGCGCTGCCACCCGAGCCAGTGGCACGGCCTCGTGGTGCTGCTCGCTGGAGGCGGTGAGCGTCCGGATCGACACCGCAGCGAGCGCTGCAGCGACGGCGGTGACCGGGACGAGCCCGAGGAAGACCCAGCGCCACCCGAACGACTCGGCGACCGCCGAGGCTGCGAGCGGGGCGACGAGCGAGGGCACCACCCACGCCGTCGACATGATGGCGAACACCCGTGGGCGATCCTCCGGAGGGAACCCGCGGGCCACGCACACGTAGGCGACGGCCGGCCCCACCCCGGCACCGATGCCCTGGAGGAACCGGCCGAGGACGAGCACCGGCATGGACGGGGCCAGTCCCCCGACGACCAACCCGGCGGTGAAGACCGAGAGTCCGACGAGCAGCGGCACGACCGGGTGGATCCGGTCGGCCGAGCGGCCCCCGACGACGATCCCGATCAGGTCGCCCAGGAAGAACGCCGAGAACGCCCAGCCGTAGAGCCACAGGTCCCCCAGGTCCCGCTCGACGAGCGGCATGACCGTGGAGACGGCCATGGACTCGACCGCCACGACGGTGACGAGGCAGACGATCCCGGCGAGCAGCAGGCGGCGCGCCGCTGGCGGTTCGGACAGGTGGCTGGCTGGCTCCTCGATGGCCGCACCCTACCCACGGGCTCTGTCACACTCGGCGGGTGACCTCGCCCGGGGAGTTCGCCACGTCGGTCTGCCCGCTCGACTGCCCGGACACCTGCACGCTCTCGGTGGAGGTGACCGACGGTCGGGTCGGTCGGCTCGACGGGGTCGGGCGGGACGCGCCGACCCCGGCCAACCCGTTCACCGACGGCTGGATCTGCGCCAAGGTCCGACGGTTCGGCCGACGGGTCCACTCCCCCGAACGGATCCTCACCCCCCTGGTGCGCACCGGCCGTCGCGGCGACGGGGCGTTCCGGACCGCCACCTGGGACGAGGCCGTCGAGCTCGTGGCCGAACGACTCACCCGGACGCTCGACGAGCACGGCGGGGCAGCGGTCGTCCCGTACCTCTACAACTCCTCCGCCGGGTCGAACTCCGAGGTCCGCACCGAGCGGTTGTTCCGGGCCCTCGGCACGAGCCACGTGGCCCACACCATCTGTGCGGCGACCGCCGGTGCCGCCTGGGACGCCACGTTCCCCGGGATGCTCAGTGCCGACCCGCTCGACCTGGCGTCGAGCCAGCTGGTCGTGGTGTGGGGTGCCAACCCCTCGGTGTCCAACACCCACCTCACCCCGCTCCTGGACGACGTCACCCGGCGGGGAGGTGCCGTGGTGGTGGTCGATCCCCGGCGGACGCCGACTGCGGACCGCGCCGCCCTCCACGTCCCGGTCCGACCCGGGACCGACGTGGCGCTGGCGCTCGCTGCCGTGGCCGAACTGGAACGCACCGGACGCGTCGACCGGGCGTTCTGCGACCGACACGCCGACGGCGTCGACGCCCTGCTGGAGGTCGCGCGCCACTGGACCCCGGAGGTGGCCGCCCGGGTCTGCGGCGTGGAGGTCGACGAGGTCCGACGGTTCGCCGACCTGGTCGCCGACGTCCGACCCGGGGTGCTGCGCCTCGGATGGGGCCTCGAACGCAACCGCCACGGCGGTGCGGCGATCCGGGCCGCCGCGGCTCTGTGGGTCGTGGCCGGCCAGTTCGGTGTGGCCGGCAGCGGCGTGCTCGCCTCGACGTCGTCCGGCACGGCAGTGGGCCGGGTCGACCCGGTCGACGGTCCGGCCGACACCGGCACCTGGGCACGTGAACTCAACATGGTCCGCCTCGGGCGCGACCTGCTGGAGGCCGACCCACCGGTCCGGTTCGTGTTCGTCCAAGGGGCCAACCCGGTCGCCACCGCACCCGACCAGCACCGGGTGGTGGCCGGGCTCTCCCGTGAGGACCTGTTCGTCGTGGTCCACGACCAGGTGCTGACCGACACGGCTCGACTGGCCGACGTGGTCCTCCCCGCCACCACCCACCTCGAGGCCGACGTCGTGGCCGAGAGCTACGGGTCCTTCAGCGCCGGGGCGGCAGGAGCGGTCGTCGGGCCCGTCGGGGAGTCCCGGTCGAACGACGAGCTGGCCTCCGCGCTGGCCGACCGCCTCGGCCTGGACGTGGGACCGCCGCTCGGCACACAGGGACTCACCGGGACGGTGGCCACCCGCCCGGAGGGCACGGTGCAGTTCGGACCGGAGGGGCACCCGGCGAGCACCGCACCGGCGGGGGGTCGGGCCCACGTGGCGCTGCCCGAGGGCCCCTACCGGGTTCCGTCGCCGGCGGAACTGCTCGGCGACCTCGACGACCGCTGGCTCACCCTGTTGACCCCGGCGTCCCCCCGGACGATCAACTCCATGCTGGGCGAACTGGGCGAGGGCGACCTCCGGGTGACCGTGCACCCCGACGACGCCGCCGCCGCCGGCGTGGCGGACGGCGACGAGGTCGTGGTCGTCAACGACCTGGGTGAGGTCCGGGTCCGGGCCCGCGTCGCCGACTCCGTGCGCCCGGGGGTGTGCTCGATCCCCAAGGGCACCTGGATCGGACACGCAGCCGGCGCGACGGCGAACGCGTTGATCCCCGACGACGTGGACCCCACCGCCGGCGGGGCGTGCTTCAACGACGCCAGGGTGCGGATCGTCCGGTCCGACGGCTAGGACGACCCGCCGGCCTCAGGCCGCCAGGTTCTCGGCGACGAAGTCCCAGTTGACCAGGCTGTCGAGGAACGTGTTGATGTAGTTCGGCCGGGCGTTGCGGAAGTCGATGTAGTAGGCGTGCTCCCACACGTCGATGGTGAGGAGTGCCTTGGCGCCGTGCTTGAGGGGCAGGTCCGCGTTCCCCGTCTTCATGATCTCCAGGCCGGAACCACTGTCGACGAGCCAGGCCCATCCGCTGCCGAACTGGGTGGTGGCGGCCTCGGCGAACTTGGCGCGGAACTCGTCGTACGAGCCGAACGCCGAGTCGATCGCGTCGGCGACAGCACCCTGCGGCGCACCGCCGCCGTCCGGGGTCATCGAGTTCCAGTAGAAGGTGTGGTTCCAGACCTGGGCCGAGTTGTTGAACAGTCCACCGTCGGACTTGAGGATCACGTCCTCGAGCGAGGCGTTCTCGAACTCGGTGCCCTCGACCAGCTTGTTGAGGTTGGTCACGTAGGTCTGGTGGTGCTTGCCGTAGTGGTACTCGAGCGTCTCGGCCGAGATGTGCGGGGCGAGGGCGTCCTGGGCGTACGGCAGGGGCGGGAGTTCGAACGGCATGCTGGTCCTCTTCTGGTCACGGGCGACGGTCGTCGCCTCCTGAGCGGCAGCAGCGTACCCCGCAGTCGACGGCGTCCGGGTCGCCGGTCCCGGCAGCGGGCGGCCCCGCCGTACCATCACGGCGTGTCCCGCCGGAGCTGCCCCGAGGGCCCGACCCCGTGATCCTGCTGGCGATCGCGGTCGCAGCCGCCGCCGCCGTGCTGCTCGGTGCCGGCGTGGCGAAGCTCCTCCAGCCCGCCGGGACCGCAGCGGTCCTGGCTGCGCTCGGCGTCCCGTCACCTGCGACGGCAGCCCGGGTCCTCGGCACCGGCGAGGTGGTGCTCGGCGCCGCCACCCTCGTGGCCGCGGGACCGATCACGTCGGGCCTGGTCGCGCTCACCTACGCCGGAGCGGCGGCCACGGTCGTGGCAGCCCGCCGGGCCGGACTCGGTACGTGCGGCTGCTTCGGTGCCCGGTCGCCGGCTCCTCGACCGCTGCACGCGGCTGTGGACCTGGGCTGCGCGGCTGCGGCGGCCGTCGGTGCGATCGTCGGGGTCGAACCACTCGCCGAGGCGATCAGCGGCCGGTCGACGGCCGAGGCGACGGCCGTGGTGGCCGGCACGATCGCCCTGGCCGCGCTGGTGGTGCTGGCGTCGACGGCACCGGCGCGTCAGGTGCGCTGAGGCACCTCGACCTCCTCGCCGCCGTCCGCCGTGACCGGCACGAGCCGGATGGCGACGGCTGCGAGCACCACGACCGCCGCGATGACGGCCCAGGTCGAACCGCTCGGCATGTCGAGCTCGAAGAACGCCGACAGGGGCGGGACGACGAGCACGAGCAGGATGCCCGCCGCCATCGATCCGACGAGCGCCCACCGCCACGGCGGGAGCGACCGGGTGAGCCGCAACAGGATCCCGAGCCCCACGCCCAGCAGGGTGATCGTGGTGGCGGTCCGCGCCTCGACCAGGTCGATCTGTTCGTCGCGGAGCGCCCACCAGTAGACGACGAGCGAGGCAGCCGCCGCGATCAACCCCGCCGGGATCGCGAACCGGACGACCCGGGCCACGAACCCGGTCCGGGCCCGACGGGGGTCCGGGGCCAGGGCCAGCACGAGTCCGGGCAGTCCGACCGAGAGGGTGCGGACGACGGTCAGGTGGCGGGGCAGGAACGGGTACTCGGCGCCCACGGCGGCGACGATCAGGGCGATCGTCGCCGAGTAGACGGTGCCGTAGATGAACAGGTTGGCGGCCCGCTCGACGCTGTTGATCACCCGCCGGCCCTCGGCCAGGACCCCCGGCAGGGTGGCGAACCGGTCGTCGAGCAGCACCAACTGGGCGACCGCCCGGGTGGCGGCTGAGCCGGCACCCATCGCGATGCCCATGTCGGCGTCCTTGAGGGCCAGCACGTCGTTGACGCCGTCGCCGGTCATGGCCACGGTTCGGCCCCGGGACTGCAGCGCCTGCACCATCGCCCGCTTCTGCTGCGGGGTGACCCTGCCGAACACCGCGTTGGCCTCGACGGCGTCGGCGAGTGCCTCCGGGTCCTCGGGCAGGTCGCGGGCGCTCGTGCACACCTCGGCGTTCGGCACGCCGGCCCGGCCCGCCACGGCGGCGACGGTCTCGGGGTGGTCGCCCGAGATCACCTTGATGTCGACGCCCTGCTCGGCGAAGTAGGCGAGCGTCTCGGGGGCGTCGGAGCGGATGCTGTCCTCCAGCAGGACGAGCGCCCGGGGCCGCAGGTCGTCGGGGAGTCCGTCGGGCTGGCCGTCTGCGCCCGAGCGGATCGCACCGGTCGTGGCGAGCAGCATCACCCGTCGACCGAGACCCGCCTGGGCCTCGACCGCCGACGCGACCTCGCGGTCACCCGGGGCGAGGATCTCCGGGGCGCCCAGGTAGGCGGCCCGGTCCCCGCTCCACTCGACCGCCGAGTACTTCCTCGCCGAGGAGAACGGCACCGTCGACTCCACCCGCCACGCGGGCGGGTCGGGGTGGGCCGCCAGCACGGCCCGCATGGTGGCGTTCGGGTCCGGGTCGGCTGCCGCCACTGCCGCGAGCAGGTCGGCGGCGTCGCGCTCGTCGACGTCGGTGTCACCTCCGATCGGCTCCACGCCGGCGTAGACGATCTCGCCCGTGGTGATGGTGCCGGTCTTGTCGAGGCAGAGGGTGTCCACCCGGGCCAGCAGCTCCACCGACGCCAGCTCGCGCAGCAGGGCGTTGCGGCGGGCGAGCTTCACGACGCCGGCGGCGAAGGCGACGCTGGTGAGCAGCACCAGACCGTCGGGCACCATGGCCACGCAGGCGGCGACCACCCCGGTCAGTGCGGCGCGCCACTCCTGGTTGGCGAGCGACCGGATCAGGAGGATGATCGCCACCGGCGGGATGGCCAGCATGAGGAACTCGAGGATGCGGTTCACCCCCCGGCGCAGCTCGGAGTGGACGAGCGTGAACCGCCGGGCGTCATCCGCGAGCCGCGACGCGTAGGACTCCGCGCCCACGGCGACGGCCCGGAACGAACCGCTGCCGGCGGCCACGAAGCTGCCGGAGAGCACCTGGTCGCCCGGGTGCTTGCGGATGGGGTCGATCTCACCGGTCAGCAGCGACTCGTTGAGTTCGAGACCGGTCTCCTCCACCACGTCGCCGTCCACGACGACCTGCGCCCCGGGTGCCAGGACGAGCAGATCGTCGGCCACGACGTCCTCGACCGCCAGGTCGACGGTGGATCCGTCCCGCACTGCGGTGGCGCGCGGGGTGTTGAGCACGGCCAGCCGATCCAGCGCGGCCCGGGCCCTGACCTCCTGGATGGTGCCGATGAGCGAGTTGGCCACGATGACCCCGACGAAGAGCGCGTCCGGCCCGAGTCCGTTGGCCACCACGACCAGCACGAACAGCACGCCGACGATGCCGTTGACCGGGGTCAGCAGGTTCGCCCGCAGGATCTGCGCCGTCGTCCGGGTGGGCGCGTCCGGCAGGTGGTTCGTCCGTCCGGCTGCCACGCGCTCGGCGACCTGGGCCGACGTGAGCCCGGACGTCCGCCAGTCCGGGCCGAGCTCGGACGCCGTGGTGCTCACCGCGGCATCGTAGCCACGCCCACGGGCGCGCACCCCGGTGGTCCGGCGCAGACGGCGTAGCCTGCGGTCGTGCCGCCATCCCACAGTCGGAACGAACTCCACCGCACCGACCGTGTCGGGTGGCTGCGTGCGCTCGTGCTCGGCGCGAACGACGGGATCCTGTCGACGGGCGCCCTGCTCCTCGGCGTGGCCGGGGCGGGCGCCAACCGGGGCCAGCTCGTCACGGCCGGCATCGCGGCCCTCACCGCGGGCGCCTGCTCCATGGGGATCGGCGAGTACGTCTCGGTGAGCAGCCAGCGGGACGCCGAGCTCGCCGACCGGGCCGCCGAGGCGGCCGAGCTGGCCGAGGACCCGGAGGCCGAGCTCGCCGAGCTCAAGAACATCTACGTGGGACGTGGCCTGCCCGAGCCGCTCGCGTGGCAGGTCGCCGAGGCGCTCACCCAGGACGACGCTCTGGGCGCCCACCTGCGCGACGAACTCGGGATCACCGAGGAGATGCGGGCCCGGCCGTTCCAGGCGGCCTGGTCGTCGTTCCTGGCCTTCGCCGTCGGTGCGCTGATCCCGCTCCTCACCGCGGCGCTCGCCCCGGCGTCGATCCGCACGGTCGCCGTCACGGTGGCGACCATCGTCGCCATGGTCGCGCTCGGCACCATCGGGTCCCGGCTCGGTGGGGCCCCGGGTTGGCGAGGTGCGGTCCGGGTGGGCATCGGCGGCACGGCGGCGCTCGCGCTCACCTTCGGCATCGGTCGGATGCTGGGCACCACGGTGGCCTGACCAGGGCCCACTCCACTCGACACGCCCGTCGACGGACGCTCCGACGGCCGGTCACCCGGCCACGGCTCACTTGCAGCCGGTGCCGTTCCAGGCCGACTTCCAGCCGTTGTTGATCATCCACAGCGCTGCGTCGTCCTGGATGTGGGAGGGGGCGTCCATGGCCCGGGAGTACTGGCCGCCGCCGACCTTGGGGGCGACGTTCCTCCAGGTGGAGTCGAGGAACTGGTAGGCACCCGAGGCGCTGCTGATCGGGTTCTTGGCGCGGTAGCCGTTGGTGTGCGGCCACGGTCCGCGGTCCGACTCGTGACGACGCACGCACGTGAGGAACGGGTGCAACTGGTTCTCGCGGCGGATCTGGTCGATGGCCTCCTGGTCGACCTCGTCGGCACCCGGCAGACCAGCGATGAGGACGGAGCCGGGCTGGCACGCCGTCAGGACGGCACCGAGGCCGAGCACGGCGGCGACGACGCCGACACGCCAGCGTCGAGTGGTCGGGGCGAGGTCGGCGACCTCGGACGAGGGGTCCACCGGCAGGTCGGTCGCGTCGGTGGACACGGAGCGGAGCGGGGTCGTTGTGTTCACAGGTCTTCTCTGAGGTCGCGGGACAGATCCTCTGGGGAGGCGCAGTATTACAGAACTCCGTCCGATTCGTCACATTGGATGCGGATTCGTGACGGAGTTCACGAACTCGCAACGCCAGAGCGGGGTTACCGGCGGTAGCCCCGCCCTGCTACGGTGCGGACCGACGGCCGGTCCCGCCGGTCGGACCAGCGCCCGCACCACCGGCCCGAGCCCGGCCGGTCCGAACAGGACGGTCCACGATCTCCGCCACCGCAGCCACCAACCAGCACTCCGACGGGTCCGACACCGACGAGGACCCGACCACCATCGACCTCCGCAGCGGCGAGGACCTCACCAGTCCGCTCCCCCACGGACGGATCTCCCCGGTCTCGTCGATCCCGTTCTTCGTCGTCCACCTCCTGCCCTTCCTCGCCGTGTTCACCGGCGTGACGTGGACGGCCGTGATCCTCTGCCTGGTCACGTACTGGGGTCGGATGTTCTTCATCACCGCCGGGTACCACCGATACTTCTCGCACCGCACCTACCGGACGAGCCGCGCCTTCCAGTTCGTCCTGGCGTTCGGCGGTGCGACCGCGGCCCAGAAGGGTCCGCTCTGGTGGGCCGGGCACCACCGCATCCACCACCGCTACACCGACACCGAGCTCGACCCGCACACGCCTCGGAAGGGGTTCTGGTGGAGCCACGTCGGGTGGATCCTCTCGAGGGACACCAAGGAGCTCCCCGAGGGGACCATGAAGGACTTCGCGAAGTACCCGGAGATCCGGTTCATCTCCAAGCACGACTTCATCGCCCCGTGGACGCTGGCGATCGCCTGCTTCCTCATCGGAGGCCTGCCCGGGCTGCTCATCGGGTTCTTCCTGTCCACGGTCCTGCTGTGGCACTCGACGTTCCTCATCAACTCCCTCGCCCACGTCTACGGACGTCGCCGGTTCGAGACCGCCGACACCAGCCGCAACAACGCGCTGCTGGCCCTGATCACGATGGGTGAGGGCTGGCACAACAACCACCACCGACAGGCAGGCGTCTGCCGCCAGGGCCTCCGGTGGTACGAGGTCGACGCCACCTGGTACGTGCTCGCCGCGCTGGAGAAGCTCCACGTGGTCTGGGACGTCCGCCGACCGCGTCCGTCCACCGAGGTCGACGACCCGGGCCGCGACGTCGCCGCGGACGCCACCGCCGGACCCACGTCCTGAGCGGTCGGGCCGGGGCGGGACCGGCCTAGAGTGGCCCCATGGGTTGCGGTTGCCTCGTCGCGCTCGGCGCGCTCATCTCTCCACGTCTCGGCCTGTTCCTCGTCTGGCTGTTCACCGACCGGATCCCGGCGGCGTTCGACGGCAACTGGCTCCTGCCCATCCTCGGGTTCTTCCTCCTGCCCTGGACGACGCTGGCGTGGGCCGTCGTCTGGTCGCCGGTGGAGGGAGTGGCCCAGTTCGGCTGGGCGTTCGTGGTCCTCGGGCTCGTGTTCGACATCTCGACACACCTCGGGGCGGCGCAGGCGCGCCGGAACGAGTCGTAGGGACCCGACCTCGTGGCGCGACGCACCGTCGGGGAGCACTGGGACCACTTCCTGAAGAGCCAGGCCGACGAACAACGGCCCATCGCGCCGGTCCTGGTGGTGACCGTGGCGACGATGCTGCTCACGCCGATCCTGGACGAGAACCAGGTCGGACGGATCGTGCTGGTGCTCCTGGTCGGCCTGGCCGCGTTGACGGCGCTGGCACGTACCGGCGCCGGCCGCCACACCCGGACGGCGGCCACCATCGCAGTGGTCGTCTCGACCCTGGCCGTCGCCGCCTCCCCGCCGTCGATGTACGACTCCGGCGCCGCCGTCACCGAGGACTGGCGGCAGTACGCGGCGCAGGGGATGTTCACGGTCCTGCTCCTCATCACACCGACGGTCGTGATGCTCCGACTCCTCCTCCGGCCGCGGATCACGCTCGACACGCTCGCCGGGGCGCTCACCGCCTACCTCCAGATCGGGCTCTTCTTCGCCGCGTTCTACCGGCTGGTCGACCTGGCCCTGGGCGGGACCTTCTTCGGCGAGGGGGTCGAGACCACGCCGGCGACGTTCCAGTACTTCAGCTTCATCACCCTCACGACCGTCGGGTACGGGGACTACACGCCCAAGGGTGCGTTCGGACAGACCATCGCGAGCGTCGAGGCGATCTTCGGCCAGGTGTTCCTGGTGACCGTGGTGGCGCTCACCGTGTCCAACCTGGGACGGGAACTGCCGCACCGACGGGGGCTCCACTCGGAGTCCTCCGGCGACCCGGGTGAGGCGTCGGCGGTCGACGAGCTCGAGGACGACGAACTCGCGATCGACGGGCTCGCCGACGACGGCAGCGGCGACGGCAGCTAGACGTCGCGCCGCAGCCGGTGGGGACTGCTCCCCACTGTTCAGACAGGCTGCATCCAACCACGATGGGACGTGGAGAGGCCTCCGGATGGGAGGACCAGCGTCCCTCCCGGCCCCGGTTCGCGGGTCGGGAGGGTTCGCCTCCCCCGAGCGGCGACGTCGGTGACGCTCCCCACGCTGGTGACGCGGCCGTCGTCGAGGTGGAGCCACCCCGTGGCCCCGGCTCCGGCCAGGAGCGCCCCGCCCAGCCGCTCGCCGGCCAGCAGCGCAGCCTTGGCCAGACTCTCCGCCCACCACGCCTCGGCAGCCGCGACCACGACCGAGACCACCCCGGACCGGGACGGACGACCCGTGGTCGGGTCGATCAGGTGGTGAGCCCAGCCGCCGTCGTCGGTCGGCCAGCGCCGGACCGAGGTGCTGCTCGTGGCGAGCGCGCCGGTGTCGAGGTGGGCGGTGAACGACGACCCGTGCCGGTAGGTGTCCTCCACCGGCACCGCCCAGCCGCCCTCGGGTGGCACGCCGGCCACCCGCACGTCCCCACCCACGGACACGCACGCCGAGGTCACCCCGGACGACACCAGCGACCCGGCGGCGAGGTCGGCGAGCAGACCCTTGCCCACACCGCCCAGGTCGAACCGGAGCCCGACCGGTCGACGGACCCGGTCGGGACCGAGCTCCACCTGGTCGACACCGGGGACCGTCGTGCCCGCGGGGACGGGCCGGGCGCGCTGGTCGAGCTGCTCGAAGGAGCGGTCGTACCCGGCCGCCTCGAGGGCGGCGAGCACGGTCGGGTCGAACCAGCCGTCGGTCGCCCGCCAGGCCACGAGCGCCTGCGCCAGGGCCAGGTGCAGCATCGGCGAGATCGGGACCACCTCACGAGCGTCCTCGTTGAGTCGGACCAGCTCGCTGTCAGCTCGGAACCGACTCCAGCAGCGCTCGGCGGACTCGACGAGCGCCCGGACGCCATCGGCGGACCGGGCCGGGCCCCCGTGCGCGACCACGTGCACCGTCGTGCCCACGGCCCGGAACCGGTCCGACCACCAGCCGTCGGGCTCCTCGCCCGTCGACCTCAGCACGACGACGGACCGCAGCTCGGCACCTCGGGCGGCGGAGGCGGTTGCGTCGTCGGTGGCGACGTCGTCGGTGGAGTCGGCGGGCGTGTCGTCGGCGGCGGGGTGGTCGCCGGCGGCGGCACCGGTGGCGGCACCACCGCGACCGGCGGCGCGACCGGAACGGGGGCACCGGTGACCGGGGGCGGAGGGGGACGAACCGGTTCGGACGGCGGCGCGCCGGGCCCCGGGACGACGACGGCAGGGTCCGTCGGCAGCAGGCTCGACACGACGCTGGTCGACGGCACCGTCGTGTCGGGAACGGTGGTGGTCGCCACGGCGTCGGTCGGTGGCGGCGCCGTGGCCGGGACCGTCGCACCGGGCGGCACCGTCGTGCCGAGGTCGCCTGCGGGTGCGGGTCGGCCGGCGGCCGTCGGCTCCCCGAGGGGCACCGGTGCCGCCTGGACGACCTCGTCGGCGCCGGCGGCGAGCACGGCGACCAACCCCACGCACGAGCCGCCGCTCGCCAGGACCGCAGCGGCCCGGCTCCGTGCCGCAGGGTGGCGACGGCGGCGGGTGGTGCGCTCGGTCACGGCCGGGCATCGGCACGCCGGGGACCAGACCTTGAGCGCGCCGGCCGAATCAGTCCTTGCGCCAGTAGACCCCGGTCCAGTCGACCTCCACGATCGGTGACGTGATCCCGCACGCCTCGCGGTAGTCGAGCACCGCGGTACGGCAGGGCTCCCAGCCCCCGAAGTCGTCGACCACGACGAACCCGCCGGAGGCCACACGGGGCTCGAGCGCCCTGAGCGCGTCCATGGTCGATCCGTAGAGGTCGCCGTCGAGGCGGAGCACGGCGACGCGGTCGATCGGTGCGTCGGGGAGGGTGTCGGCGAACCACCCCTCGAGGAACCGCACCCGGTCGTCGAGCAGCCCGTACCGGGCGAAGTTCGCCCGGACCTGGTCCACGCCGACCTTGAGGATCTCGACGCCGGACCAGTCCAACCCCACGTCGGTCGGGTGGGCGTCCTCCGCGGGCGCCGGCAGCCCCTCGAAGGAGTCGGCCACCCAGACCTGCCGGTCGGGATCGGCGAGGGCCTCGAGGATCCCGCGCATGAGGATGGTCGTCCCACCGCGCCAGACGCCGGTCTCCACCAGGTCGCCGGGCACCCCGTCGAGGAGCGCGGTGAGGCAGCACTCCACGACGTTGGCCAGGCGGGCACCACCGATCATCGTCTCCGCCGTCGGCGGCCAGTCCCGTCCCTCGGCCCGGGCCGCGGCGTCACCCCGTCGGACGAGACGCCACCGGTTCGCCCGGAGCGTGGCCCGGACCTGCTCGGGGTCCCCCGGCCACGCCCGCAGGTCCACGTCCCACCACTCCTGGTCCAGGAACAGCTCGCGCGTCAGGCACCGTGACAGCAGGTCGATGTACGCGCGGGCGGCGGGGTCGATCCGGTCGATGGCGGGCACACCCGGGACGGTACCCTCCGGTGGTGGCCGCTCCCACCGACGATCTGGTCGTGGACGGCCGGATCCGGATCCCCGCCGCCGACCTGGTCGAGCGGTTCACCACCTCCGGCGGTCCGGGCGGTCAGCACGCCAACCGGTCGAGCACCCGGGTCGAGCTGTCGCTCGACCTCACCACCTGCGGCGGACTCAACGACGTGGAGCGTCGTCGGCTCCTCGACCGACTCGGGAGCCGAGTGGTGGTGCACGCCGGCGAGGAGCGGTCCCAGTCCCGGAACCGGGCGCTGGCCAGACGGCGGCTCGCGGCGGTGGTGCGCAACGCGCTCGTGGTCCGACGCAACCGACGGGCCACCCGACCCACCCGGGCCTCGGTCGATCGACGACTCAGCGACAAGCGGCGACGCAGCGAGACCAAGCGGTCCCGCAGACGACCGACCGACGACGGGTGAGCGGAGCGGTCAGCCCCGGATCGCCTTCACCACCAGGTAGACGCCGAAGACCACCTCCACCACCACGGCGATCTGCGTCTGGTAGCGGGTCACCAGCTGGTGCAGCGAGTCCAGCCACCTCGAGGAGGGCCCCGGTACCACCAACCGGAACACGATCGGCAGGACGATCGGCGTCACCGTGATGGCGAACAGGAGGACCACGGCGACCGCCTGGTCGGCCCGGGCGACGGGTGCGGCGCTGACGGCCCGGAGCGCCGGCAGGTAGAGGAGGATCGTCGAGAAGTTCGAGAGCATCATCACGATGCCGAACAGGAACGACGCCGGGAGCGAGGTGAACCGGCTCGAGTGGTCCTCGTCGTCGGCGGAGCGTGGTCGGACCCGGTCGGTCGTGAACGCCCTCGCCACCGAGTGCAGGGCCAGGACCAGCAGGAGGAACCCGAGCGTCCCGTCGATCGCCCGGGTCACGGGGTTGGCCGACGAGCCGGCGCCCGTGCCGTGGTTCGTGACCATCAGCCCCACCACGGTGAGACCGACCAGGATCAGCATCACCCCCGAGACGAAGGCCACGGCACGAGCCACCGCCCGCTTGGGTGAGGCCAGGATGAGCAACTCGACGGCGAGCACCGTCGGACTGAACGCCGCACCGATCGCGAGCGGAATCACCTTGGAGAGCAGGTCACCCACGCCGTCGCACCATCCCCGCCGGGACCGACTGCTCCGTGACCGACGACACCTCCGACCACCGGGCCACACCAGCGGTGGACCTGTGATCACGGACGGTGGGAACCACTCGGTGACTCCTGTCTCCTCGATCCCTCGAGGTGCCCGACCGGCACCGTCGTTCTGGCACTATGGCAGACGTGGCTGCGGAACCGCTGCACCGAGCATCCCGACCCGACCTCACGGTCGTGGGCGAGGGACCGACCATCCCCGAACCCGCGCACGTCTTCCCGTTCGCCTTCAGCGACCCGCTCGGGCTTCCGCTGCGGGCCGCCGGGATCTGGCCGTTCTCGGCAGTGGTCTCCGTCAACGCCCGCGAGCTCCGGATCCGGTACGGGCCCTGGTCGCTGCGCACCCCGGTCACCAACGTGGCCAGCGCCCGGGTCGTCCCGGGTCCGGGGTGGATGGACGTCGTCGGGCCACCCAGGGTCTCGCTCCGGGACGGCTCCGTGACCTTCGCGACGGCCCGGACGCGGGCCGTCCGGCTGCGCCTGCTGGACCCCGTTCCGGGCGGCGTCCCGCTGTCGTTCGTCCGCCACCCGGCGGTCACGGTGACGGTCCGGGACCCGGAGGGCCTGGTGTCGGTCCTCGACACGCTCCTCCGTCCCGGCTGAGCGGATCGGGCACCGGGGGCCGGTCCTCCGTATCATCCGGGTCGTGAGCGACTACTACCCGTACGCCGAGCGGTTCGAGCCGCTCCACGCCATGCCCGAACACGGCCGGAGCCGGGAGGAGATCCTGGGCGAGCTCCGGCAGATGGCCACCGAGGAGAACGGCCACTGGGAGAACGGGCACTGCTCGGGCTCCATGTACTGCGGCGACCACGACCACTACGCCTTCCTCACCGAGGCGTTCGGGATGTACGCCCACGCCAACGCCCTGCAACGGGACATCGTGCCGAGCGCCACGCGCTTCGAGGGCGAGATCATCGCCATGACCCTCGACATGCTGCACGGCGAGGCGATCACCGACACCACGCCGGGCGGGCTCGTCACCTCCGGCGGCAGCGGGAGCATCGCCCACGCCATGCTCGCCTACCGGGAGCTCGCCCGGGCGACCAAGGGCGAGCGCACGTTCAACGTGGTGAAGCCCGAGACCGCACACCCGGCGTTCGACAAGGCCTGCCACCTCTTCGGACTGGAGCTGCGGCGGGCGCCGGTCGACCCGGACTCGACGCTCGTCGACGTGGACGCCGTCGCCGAGCTGATCGACGACGACACCGTCGCCATCATCGGCTCCGCCTGCAACTACGGGTACGGCACCGTCGACCCGATGCCGGCGCTGTCGGACCTGGCGCTCGAGCGGGGCGTCGGCCTGCACGTCGACGGCTGCCTGGGCGGGTTCATCCTCCCCTGGGGCCAGGAGCTCGGCTACCCGATCCCCACCTTCGACTTCCGGCTGCCGGGAGTGACGTCGATCTCGGCCGACACCCACAAGTACGGCTACGCGTTCAAGGGGTCGTCGGTGGTGCTGTTCCGCGACGTCGCCATGCGCAACTCGCAGTACTTCTACCTGACCGACTGGACGGGCGGGAAGTACTGCTCGCCCAGCATGGACGGCTCGCGGTCGGTCGGTCTGCTCGCGGCCACGTGGGCGTCGCTGGTGACGCTCGGTCGTGAGGGCTACCTGGAGTACGCCCGACGGATCTTCTCCACGGCCGACACCATGCAGGAGGCCGTCCGGTCGCACGCCGACCTGCGGATCCTCGGCGACCCGACCTTCTGCTTCTCCTTCACCTCCGACGACTTCGACATCTACCTGGTCAACGACCGGATGCGACTCAACGGGTGGCGCTTCAACGGCCAGCAGTACCCGAACGCCATCCACATGGCGGTCACCCGACCGCAGACCCAGCCGGGCGTGGCCGAGCAGTTCGCCGTCGACCTCAACGAGGCCGTCGCCTGGGCCCGTGAGCACGCCGACGAGCAGGCGGCGAGCAGCGCCGTCTACGGCGGCGTGGCCGGCGGGATGAACGACGAGGCCGACGAGTTCATCAAGATGGTGATGTCGGACATGATGGACCACCAACTGGGGGTACCCGAGTGAGCACCGCACGAGTGGTCGTCCTGGGCGGCGGCGGAGGCATCGGCAGCGTGGCCGCCCGCACGCTGGCCACCACCCAGGACGCCTCCGAGGTCGTCGTGGCCGACCTGTCCCTGCCGGCGGCACAGGCGACCGTCGACGCCGTCGGCGACGACCGATTCCGGGCCGTGGCCGTGGACGTCGACGACGCAGCCGCCCTGGCCGGGCTCCTGGACGGCGCGGCGCTGGTGGTCAACTGCGTCGGCCCCTTCTACCGATTCGGCGAGCCGATCCTGTCCGCAGCCATCGACGCCGGCGTGGACTACGTCGACGTGTGCGACGACCTGGACGCCACCCGGGCGCAGCTCGCCCTGGGCGAGCGGGCCGAGGCCGCCGGGGTGCGGGCACTCATCGGCATGGGCAACTCCCCCGGCCTCGCCAACGTGTTCGTGGGTCTGTGCGCCGAGCTGTTCCTCGACGAGGTCACCAGCGCGGAGATCATGCACATCCACGGTGGCGAGTCCGACGAGGGACCAGCGGTCCTCAAGCACCGCATCCACGCCATGACCAGCGACGTGCCCCTCTTCGTCGACGGCGAGTTCGTCGAGGTCCGCCAACTGGAGGAGTCGGGGGCCGCCCACGTCCGGGAGGTCGACTTCCACGGCGTGGGGACCTACCCCGTCTACCCGTACCCGCACCCCGAGACGATCACCCTGCCCACGGTGTTCCCGGCGCTGCGCCGCGCCACCAACCTGGGCGTGGTGTTCCCGCTCTCGTACTTCGCCATGACGCAGGACCTGGTGGGCGCCGGCATGGCCACCGAGGAACCCGTCGAGGTCCCCACCCCGGACGGTCCGGTCCGGGTCGCCCCGATCGACACCATGGTCGCCGTGCTCAGGGCCGAGCGGCCCCGACTCCTCAGCGAGGCCGGTGTGACCGGACCCGCCGGCTGTCTCAAGGTGGTGGTCGGCGGCACCGTGGACGGCGAGGAGCACACCTACGAGTGCTCGCTGTTCTCCGAGACCGAGGGAGCCGGAGAGGGGACGGGCATCCCCGCCGGGCTCGGCGCCATCCTCGCCCTGCGCGGTCAGCTGCGCGGCGGACCCGGCGTCCACCCCCCGGAGGCGATCGTGCCCGTGACCCCACTGCTCGACCTGGCGGCCGACGTGATCGCAGTGATCGGGCTCTCCGGTGGGGGTGGACTGCCGTTGCGACTCGTGCACGTGGCCCCCGACGGCAGCCGCGAGGAGATCCCGTTCTCCTTCGGATCCGGCGACTGACGGTCCGACCGAGCACCACGAGGGGGTCCCGTGAGCAGCGACGACGTCGTCCTGGCGATCGACCTGGGCAGCGGCGGCCCCAAGACCGCCTACGTGTCGCTGTCGGGTGAGGTCGTCGACCACGTGCACACGCGGGTGTCCATGACGACGCTGCCCGACGACGGCGTGGTCGAGGATCCGGACGAGTGGTGGACGGCGATCGGCGACGGGGCCCGGGAGCTCGCCGAGCGCGGGGCCGTCGAGGCCGACCGGGTCGTGGCCGTGGCCGTGACCGGACAGTGGGGTTCGACCGTGCCCGTCGACGGGGACGGCCGGGCCGTCGGCGACTGCATCATGTGGCTCGACCAACGGGCCGGCTCGCTCGCCCGGGCCCAGCTCGGCGGTCGGCTCGCGGTGGACGGCTACCGACCGAGGGTGGGTGTGGAGTTCGTCCGCCGATCGGGCGGGGCACCGAACCCGCAGGGCAACGACCCGCTGGGTCACCGGCTCTGGATCCAGCACCGGGAGCCGGAGCGGTACGCCCGCACGGCGGCGTTCGTCGAGCCGATCGACTTCGTGAACCTCCGCTTCACCGGGCAGCTGCACGCCACGCAGGCGACGATGCTCGCGTCCTGGATCACCGACAACCGGCTGCTGGACACCACCGTCTACGACCCGCTGCTGGTCGGGTTCTGCGGGACCGACCCGGCGCGCCTGCCGCCGCTCCTGCCGATCCGTTCGGTGGTCGGACACGTGACCGACGAGGCGTCGGCCCACACCGGCGTGCCGGCCGGCATCCCGGTCGTGGCCGGACTGCCCGACCTCCACACGGCCGCGCTGGGGTCGGGGGCGATCGACGACTACCACGGCCACCTGGCCATCTCGACGTCGGCCTGGGTCGGTTGCCACACGCCCGACAAGCGCACGTCGCTGCAGCACCAGATGGCGACGGTCCCCGCAGCGCTCGCCGACCGGTACATCCTGGTGAACAACCACGACTGCGGTGGGGTGAGCCTGGAGTGGTTGCGCGACCTGGTGATCGCCCCGGACGACCTGCTGGGCAACGGTGGTACGCCCACGCTGCGACGGCTCGACGAACTCGCTGCCACCGTGCCGCCCGGGGCGAACGGGGTCATGTTCACCCCGTGGTTGAAGGGCGGACGAACTCCGGTCTCCGACACCTCCATGCGGGCCTCGTTCCTGAACCTCGGCATCGACTCGGGTCGAGCGGAGATGGTGCGGGCGCTCCTCGAGGGGATCTCCCACCAGTTGCGGTGGATCCTCGAGTCGGCCGAGAAGGTCCTCCGGCACCCGATCCACGACCTGCGGGTCATCGGTGGGGGCGCCCAGTCGGACCTGTGGTGCCAGATCCAGGCCGACGTGCTGGGTCGACCCGTCCACCGGGTCGCCGACCCGCTGCTCGTCAACGTCCGCGGCGCCGCCCTGTTCGCCGGACTGGTGACCGGCCGGATCGACCAGCGGGCCATCCCCGAACGGACCCGGGTCGACCGGGTCTTCCGACCGGAACCGGCCGCTGCCGACCTGTTGGAACGACGCCACGAGCAGTTCCTGGGACTCGCCCGGTCCCAGAAGGGGTTCCACCACGCACTGAACCGGGTTCGCCGCTCCGGCTGACCGGGGAGATCGACCCCCCTCTGGCGGATCGCCGCTGGCCCCGATACCGTCGTGACCTCGGGGTGGGACCTCGCCGGGGCTGGCGAGATCGATCGGACCGACCCGGACCGTCGAGGTCCGGGCCGGGTGCGGCCGATCCAGCAGGTCGTGGTGCCCCCTCCCCGTCGCCAGCCGATCACGTGACCTCCCCCAGGATCCGAGTGACCGACCCGACTCCTCCCATCCACCCCCCAGCGGCAGTCCGACGTCGCGCCTCGCGCGTGGCGGCCGCCGTCGTGGTCACCGCGCTCGTCCCCCTCCTGTGGCCCGGCAGCTCCGCAGCACAGGAGGACCCGTCCTCGACCACGACGCCCGAGTCGACCTCGACGACGCTGCCGAGCACGACCTCGTCGACCACCACCACGACCACGCCGGGTGACACCACGACGACCACCCCTGCGCCGACCGCCCCACCGGTTCCGGAGTCCACGACCACGCTCGTCCCGACGACTGCGCCGCTCCCACCCACGGTCGAGGAGCCCGATGGGTCCGGTCGCGGCTGGTCGATCGCACCCCGCTTCACCGTGCCCGCCGACGACTCGGTGGCCAGCGCGCAGATGCTCCTCACCCAGGTCGTCGCCGCCATCGAGGAGGTGCAGGCTCGCCGCACCACGCTCGAGCAGCGGATCGCCACCGGCGAGGCCGAGGTCCGCCAGACCCGTCAGCGACTCGAGGACCTGGAGCGCAAGCGCAAGGCGCGCGCCGTGGGTGCCTTCATCAACGGCGACGCGATCGTGGAGTCCAAGATCCAGGTCGACGACCAGCGCGTCCGGATCATCACCTCGATCGAGGGCATCGAGACCATGGACGGGCAGCGGCGCCGAGCGATCGAGGTGCAGATCGCGCGTCTCGACCAGCGCATCCGTGACGACCGCTCGTCCCTGGCGGCCACCGAGCCGGAGCTCGCCGAGCTGAACGCCGCCCGCCAGATGCTGCAGGACAAGATCAGCAGCGCCCTGGACACCACCGTCGACGTGCCGGTCGGACCGACCGACATCGCCGTCACCGCCGCCGCAGCGCTGGGCCGCCGTCGCTCCGCATCCGCCCTCACCGCCGCCGGCGACCTGGCTGGCGCCGCGGCCGCCACCGAGGCCGAGCGGCGTGAGCTGGAGCGGCTCGCCGCCCTGGTCGCCCGTCCGACCCCCGGCGCCTACAACCCCGACGGCACCCCCAAGAGCATCGGGCCGACCCCGGCCGTCGACCCGGCGACGCTGGCCACGCGGCTCCTGGCGGAGTGGTCGCTCATGGACGACCGCCGCATGACCGTGATGCTGTTCGCGCTGCAGCAGGTCGGCAAGCGGTACGTCTGGGGCGGCGCAGGTCCCGACGTCTACGACTGCTCCGGACTCGTCATGCGAGCCTGGGCCCTGGCCGGGGTCCGGCTGGAGCACGGTTCGGCCAGTCAGGTCGCATCGGGTCCGCCGGTGGCCGTGGGCGAGATGATCCCCGGCGACCTGCTCGGCTACGGGCCCGGCAGCAACAAGCACGTCACCATGTACATCGGCGCCGACCGCGTGGTGGAGGCCAAGGGCTCCGCCTACGGCGTGATCGTGAACAACGCCCGGTACGCCGACATGGACGGCGCCGCCCGGATGCCCTGAGGATGCCCGACCTCGTCTTCTACCCCGAGGGCACACCCTTCCCCGGGACCATCGGTCGGACGGTCGAGACGTCGAGTCCGGCGTGGCCGCAACCGGTCCAGCCACCGGACGGGGCGCCGAACGTCCTGCTCGTCGTGCTCGACGACGTGGGGTTCGGCCAGCTCTCGGCCTTCGGCGGCCTCTGTCGGACGCCCAACCTGGATCGCCTCGCCGACCGTGGCCTGCGCTACGCGAACTTCCAGACCACCGCCCTGTGCTCCCCCACCCGTGGCTGCCTCCTGACCGGCCGCAACCACCACACGCTCGGCCTGTCGGCGGTGACCGACATCTCGATGGGGTTCCCGGCACACGACGGGGTCGTGGGCTTCGAGCACGGCTTCGTCTCCGAGGCACTGCTCGGCGCCGGGGTGAGCACGTTCGCCGTCGGGAAGTGGCACCTCACCCCGTCGCAGGACTCGAGCCAGGCCGGCCCCTTCCACCGTTGGCCGCTGGGACGAGGCTTCGAGCGGTTCTACGGATTCATGGGCGGCGACACCGACCAGTTCCACCCCGACCTGGTCCACGACAACCACTGGGTACCGCAGCCGTCCCAGCCGGCCGACGGCTACCACCTCAACGCCGACCTGGCCGACCACGCCGTCCAGTTCCTGGCGGACCTCCGTTCGGTCGCGCCCAGCAAGCCGTGGTTCCTCTACGTCGCCACCGGGGCCGGCCACGCTCCGCACCAGGTCGAGTCCGAGTGGATCGAGCAGTACCGGGGAGCGTTCGACAGCGGCTGGGACGACTACCGACGGGTGGTGTTCGAGCGGCAACGGGAGCTCGGGTTGCTCCCCGACGGGGCCCAGCTGTCCGAGCGCGACCCGGACGTCCCGGCGTGGGACTCCCTCAGCGACGACGCCCGCCGGATGTACGCCCGGCAGATGGAGACCTACGCAGGCTTCATCACCCAGACCGACCACCACCTCGGCCGGATCCTCGACTTCGTCGAGGAGTCGGGCCAGCTCGACGACACGCTGGTGATGGTGCTGTCCGACAACGGGGCGAGCGCCGAGGGTGGCGAGCACGGGACCCGCAACGAGAGCCTGTTCTTCAACTTCGCCCCCGAGACCCTGGAGGACAACCTCGAGGTCTACGACGAGTGGGGCAGCGAGGACACCTTCAACCACTACGCCTGGGGTTGGACGTGGGCCGGCGACACCCCGTTCCGACGGTGGAAGCGTGAGACCTACCGCGGCGGGATCACCGACCCGCTGATCGTGTCCTGGCCGGCCGGCATCGCCGCCCGTGGCGAGGTCCGCCAGCAGTACATCCACGCGATCGACGTGACCCCCACCATCCTCGACGTGGTCGGGATCGAGCCACCGAGCCACGTCCGCGGCGTCGAGCAGTCACCGCTGCACGGGGTCAGCTTCCGGTCGACCTTCGCCGAAGCAGACGCACCGGAGGTCCGCCGCACGCAGTTCTTCGAGATGATGGGGCACCGCAGCATCTACCACGACGGCTGGAAGGCCACGTGCCCCTTCCCGGGGCCGAGCCTGGCCGAGGGCATCGAGCGTGGGCACCCGTTCGGGACCGACCTCACCGAGGAGCTGCTCGACCGGCTCGACGCAGAGGAGTGGGAGCTCTACGACCTGGCGGCCGACCCGACCGAGATGGTCGACCGTGCCGCCGAGCGGCCCGAGGTCCTCGAGGAGCTGCGGGCACTCTGGTGGTCCGAGGCGGAACGGATCGGCGCCCTCCCGATCGCGAGCGGCAGCCTGGCCCGGATCCTCACCAAGCGACCGCAGCCCGGCGGCCACCGGGACGTGCACGTGTTCCACCCCGGCACCGCCCCGCTCCCCTTCGCCCTCTCGCCCCGTGTGATCAACCGGTCCCACCGGATCGCCGCGGCGGTCGAGTTCACACCCGGGGACTCCGGTGTGCTCGCCACCCACGGCAACCGTCACGGCGGCTACGCCGTCTGGGTCGCCGACGACCGACTCCACTACGCCTACAACTACATGGGCGTGCAGCGTTGGACGACCGCGTCCACCCGGACCATCCCTGCGGGAGCCACGGAGCTCGCCGTCGAGATCGAAGCCGGTGAGCAGCGGATCACCGGCCCCGGGCGTGGTGCCACCGCCGACGTCGTCCTGCTGGTCGACGGCGACGTCGTCGGCGGGATCGCCCTCCCGTACACCACACCGACCCTGCTCTCCATGGTGGGCTTCAGCTGCGGGTTCGCCGCGTACGACAGCGTGGTGCCCGACGCCTACGCGGCCCCGTTCCCCTACTCCGGCGCCCTCCACCGGGTGACGGTGGACGTCTCGGGCGAACTGCACACCGATCCGGCGGCCGAGATGGTCCGGATCATGGCGCAGCAGTGAGCCGTCCCGGGATCAGCTGAGGCGCTCGGTCAGACCCGAGGCGCGGGCGGCCGGACGGGTCACCGCCTCACGGATGGCCGCCTCCGTCGCCACGATCGTGACCCGTGACTTCGCCCGGGTCACGGCGGTGTACAGGAGCTCGCGGGTGAGGATGCGCGAGGGTGGTGGCGGGAGCGTCACGACGACGTGGTCGAACTCCGAGCCCTGGGACTTGTGGATGCTCATCGCCCACTGGGTGGTGTAGTCGGCGAGTCGAGCCGAGGGCACGCCGAGCGGCTCGGGCTCCCGGGCGAACCACACGTCGTGGAACTCGCCGTCCGGTGCACGGACCGCCACCCCGATGTCACCGTTGAAGACGCCGTTCAGGTAGTCGTTGCGCAGCACCATGACCGGTCGGCCCGAGTACCAGGTCGAACGAGCACCCCTTCGGCGGCGAAGGTGCTGCTCGATGCGATGGTTCCAGTCGTCGGCACCGGTCGGGCCACGCCGGAGGGCGCAGAGCACCTTGACCGCTGCCAGCCGCTTCAGGAGGGCATCGACGACGAGAGCACTGCGGTCGCGACCGTGTGCGACCTCCCGGGCTGCGTCGACGAGCTGCTCCGCCTGCGCGCAGAGGGACCGGTTGAGGTCGGCCCACTCCCCGTCACCGGCATCGGAATCCGGATCGATCCACGCGATCCCGACCAACCCGGATCGGAGCTGCCCGACCACGACGTCCGGATCACCCGACCGGATCGACTCCGCCAGGTCGGCGATCTGAGCCTGACCCTCGACCCGGTGCATGGTGGCCAGCTCGACGGCGCTCGAGGCCAACCGTGCCGGTGGGCCGGGAGCGGCGGCCCCCACCGGATCCCGGCCGAGCAGGTCCCCGAGCACGCTGCCTGCCTCCACGCTGGCGAGCTGGTCCGGGTCACCGACCAGGACCAACGAGGCCGTCGGTGGAACAGCGGCCAGGAGGTGGGCCATGAGTCCGAGCGACACCATGGAGACCTCGTCGACCACGACCAGGTCGGCCGTGATCGGCTGGCCCGGGCCGTGTCGGAATCCGCCGTCCTGGCCTCGCCCGAGGAGTCGGTGGACCGTGGTGGCCTCGAGGGACTCGAAGATCGCCTGCTCACCCGGATCGAGTGCGCTCCCGAGGGTGGTCGCCGCCCGTCGGATGGCCTCAGTCATCCGGGCGGCCGCCTTGCCCGTCGGCGCCGCCAGGCGGATCCGTTCGCCCGTGGCGCCCGCTGCACCGGAGCGGATCCATGCGGCGAGCATCGTGGCCACGGTCGTGGTCTTGCCCGTACCGGGACCTCCGGAGATGACCGCCAGGGCCGAGCGGGACGCAGCCTGCGCTGCTGCAACCTGGGCCTCGTCGGGTCGGGCTCCGTGCCGACCTGCGGCCACCTCGAACATCGCTGCAACCGTGGCGTCGTCCGGGCCGAGGGCGCCACGACGGTCGACCGAGGCACGCTCGCTCAGATCAGCCGCCACGAACCGTTCGAGGACCCAGTGGCGGTAGAGGTAGAGGAGCGAGCCCTCGACGACCACGAGTGGGACCTGATCTTGCTCGGCGACCCGCGCGACGGGTGAGGTCGCCACGAGCTCAGCCCAACCAGATGGATCCGGCCACGCGAGGGCGTCCACCGACCCCGGTTCGGCGGCCGTCGAGACCGACTCGGTCCCGACGTCGCCGTCGACCGCTCTGTCGGGCTCCTCCGCCGTACCGACTGCCGCAGCGTCGGCGGGCGACACGAGGGCCGGGACGACCTGCTCGGCCACTCGTGTCAGATCGACACAGACGGAGCCGTACTCCGGCGCGCGCACTGCCAGCGCCAACGCGAGCACCACCTCAGCGCGGTCCTCGCCGCCGAGCGAGGCCATGACCG
>CAIQNH010000030.1 GCA_903873135.1 uncultured Actinomycetes bacterium | reverse complement strand
GGATCAGCGACCAGTCCGCGGTCGACCGGTTCCTGGCGGTGCGGGTGGTGACGGTGGTCGGCGCCGTGCTGGTGGTCGTGGTCCTGCTGCTCGGCAACGTGCTCGGACTGACCGGCATGGCACGGATCGCGGTCCCCGGGCTGCTGGCGGCGGTCCTCGTGCTCGGTCCGGACAGTTGGATCAACAAGCGGGTCGAGGCTCGTCAGCGCGCCATCCAGACCTCGCTCCCGGACGTGCTGGACCTGCTGGTGATCTCCGTCGAGGCGGGTCTGGGCTTCGAGCAGGCCATGGACCGGGTGATCCACTCGGTGCCGGGTCCGCTCAGCGACGAGTTCGCCCGGGTGCTCGGCGAGACCCGCGCCGGTGCGGCCCGTGCCGAGGCCATGCGGGCCATGGACGCCCGTTGCGGGGTGCCGGAGCTCCGGTCGTTCGTCATGTCGATCATCCAGGCCGACACGTTCGGCGTGTCGATCGGTCGGGTCCTCCGTTCGCAGGCCGAGGAGATGCGTGTCAAGCGCCGCCAGAACGCCGAGGAGCGGGCCCAGAAGGCGCCCGTCAAGATGCTCATCCCGATGGTGTTCTGCATCTTCCCGGCGTTGTTCGCGATCATCCTGGGCCCGGCGGTCATCAACATGATGACGACCATGTGATCGTGGTGCGATCCTGAGCACCGTGACCGTCGACCACGACCCGGGATCCCGGGGACGGGTGCAGGGCCCCGAGACCGAGCACTCGACGCCACCCCAGCCGCTGCTCGGCGCACTCGCCTGGGCGTCCGCCGGGACGATCGCGCTCATGGCGAGCGGACCGCTGGCGGACAACAGCTTCCTCACCCACCTGGCCACCGGACGGCTCCTGCAGGCGCGGGGACTGCCCGACACGAACCCCTTCCTCTTCACGGGGGGCGACTTCCCGGTGCCGAGCTGGTGGTTCTCCGGGGCACTGGCCGTCGCCGAGGACCTCGCCGGTGGCGTGGGCATCCGCCTGCTCGTCGTGACCCTGGCCGCACTCCTCGGTGCGTCCCTGGTGGCCCTGGCGCGTCCGGAGCGCCGGTCCGACGCCCCGGCCACGCTGCTGGGGGTCGTGGTGCCGGTGGCGCTCGTGGTGGTGACGCTCTCGCCGTTCACCACGCCCCGGCCCCACCTGGTCGGGTTCCTGCTCCTGGCGGCGGCGCTGGTGCTGTGGCGCGACGACCGGTCGTCGTGGTGGATGGTCCCGATCTTCGCCACGTGGGTGAACGTCCACGGGACGTGGCTCTACGGGTTGGGGATCCTCGTCCTGCTCGTCCTGGCCGCGTCGGTCGAGCAGCGGCGCTGGGTCCGGGTGGCCGCCGTCCCGGCGGCGGTGCTCGGGGTGGTGCTCGGCGGTCTCCTGTACCCCGAGCGGTTCCGGCTCGTCGTCATGCCCGTCGAACAGCTGGGGGACCAGCGGGCCCGGGAGGCGATCGCGTCGTACCAGGAGTGGGCGCCGGCCGGGTGGGCGCACCCGCTCACGTGGGCCGTGGTGCTGCTGGGGGTGGCCGCTGCGGTGACGCTGGTCCGGGCGCGCCGCTGGCCGAGCCTGGTGGTGGCGCTCCTCCTGGCCGGCGTCGGTCTGAGCGCCGGTCGGCTGCTGCCCGTCGCAGCCATCACGCTGCTGCCCTGGGCGGCCGGGGCGTTCACCACCGTCGGGCCGAGCCTGCGCTCGGCGCGTCTCGCCACGCCGGTGCGCGCCGCCGGACTCGCGCTCCTGCTGGTCGCCGGGGTGTCGGCGTGTCGGGCGCCGGCCTACGACCTGGACCGCTACCCGGTCGCCGCAGTCGACTGGCTCGAGGACCGAGGGCTCGTCGCCTCGCCGGACGTCCGGGTGGTCAGCCACGTCGACGTGGGCAACTACCTGGTGTGGCGCTACGGCACCGACGCCCACGCCTTCGCCGACGACCGACCGTCGGTCGAGGCCATGCTCGACCACCGGTCGCTGGACCAGGCCCGCGACGACTGGGCGGAGGTCCTGGAGCGGGTCGGACCGGACGTCGTCCTGTTCCGGGAGGACAAGCCGCTGGTGCCGTTGCTGGACGCCTCGGGAGAGTGGCCTCGGGCCGCCACGATCGACGGCTTCGCCGTCTACTGCGCGCCGTCGGTGCGGGACCGCTGCAGCTGAGCCAGGTCGGCGTGGCGCCGGAGCGCCAGCGCCACCAGCTCGTCGATCAGCTCCCGGTACCCCACACCGCTCGCGCCCCACAGCTCGGGGTACATGGAGATGTTGGTGAACCCCGGGATGGTGTTGACCTCGTTGACGAGCAGGCGATCGTCGTCGGTGAGGAAGAGGTCCACCCGGGCCATCCCCTCCACGCGCAGGGCCCGGGCCGCCTGGACAGCGAGCGATCGAGCGCCCTCGATCACGTCGTGCGGCACGTCGGCGGGCACCTCCGTCCGGGACGAGTCGCCGGGCACCTCCGTCTGGGACGAGTCGCCGGGCACCTCCGTCTGGGACGAGTCGCTGAGGTACTTCGCCGTGTAGTCGTAGAACGGCGCGTCGGCGGCCGGGATGACCTCACCGACGGTCGAGACCCGCAGATCCTCCGCTGGTCCGAGCACGGCGGTCTCGAGCTCGCGGACCGACAGCGCCTCCTCGACCACGACCACCCGGTCGTAGCGGAAGGCCTCGCGCAGCCCCTCGAGCAGCTCGTCGTCGCCGGAGCACACGGAGATGCCCACTGAGGATCCGAGGTTGGCGGGCTTCACGAACACCTTCTGGCCGAGTCGGGACAGCACCACCGCCCGGTGGGCGGCGTCGTCGAGGACGCTGCGGTCGACCTGGAGCCACCGGCACTGCGGGATGTGGTGGGCGTCGAGAACGGTCTTGGCTGCGGCCTTGTCCATGCACAGCGCCGAGCCGAGCACGCCCGAGCCCACGTACGCCACGTCGAGGAGCTCGAGGAACCCCTGCACGGTCCCGTCCTCGCCGTTGGGTCCGTGGAGCACCGGGAAGACCACGGTCGGCACGTCCGGGTCGACCCCGGCGCCGGCTGGTCGCAGGGCCACCTCCCGTCCGACCACCGGTCCCTCCAGCGGGAGTGCGGCGGGCATCGATGCGGGTCCGCGGGCGAGGAGCGCCTCCGCCGCCTCGGCCCGGTGCCAGGTGCCCGACTGGTCGATGCCGACCAGCTCGACGGCGTAGCGGTCCGGATCGAGCGCGCGCACCACGTTCGCGGCCGAGCTGCAGCTGATCTCGTGCTCGGCGGAGCGTCCACCGAAGAGGACGACGAGACGGATCCGGTCGGGGAGCGTCACGGGTCGGTGCAGGTCCGGTCCGGGTGACGCGGTCAGGTGGGCTTCCAGATCATGAGGACCAGGATCGCCACGAGGGACAGGTTGAGCACCATGGAGAGGCCGCCGACCTTCTTCCCCATGGCCTCGAGCTGGGCGGCCTGCGGAGGCGGACCACCCGCTGGCGGTCCGGCGGCGACGAGCTCACGCTGCAGGTCGAGCATGCGCTCGACCGTGGGCATGAGTGCCCCGTGGGACACGCCGAGCGAGACCACGTACAACACGATCGACAGCCAGATCCACAGCGACCCCCAACCCCAGTCGCCCATGCTGACGAGCCCGAGACCGAAGACCGGCACCAGGTAGATGAAGATCTCGGCCACCTTCATGCTGACGAAGGAGTTGACCTCCATCACGGCCAGGTTCTGCTCCGGCGGGAGCTGACGGGCCCGGGCGGCGTACACCCCGTTCAGGATCACGC
>CAIQNH010000029.1 GCA_903873135.1 uncultured Actinomycetes bacterium | reverse complement strand
TCGTCGGCCATGAACTCGCCGAACTCGACGTCCACCCGTTGCGCCTCGGGGATCAGGTGGGCGTCGCGGACCGCCGAGCGCAGCAGTCGTTCGACGCGGTCCACCCAGTAGTCGGCGAGTTCGTCGGCGTCGATGTCCACCCGCCGGTTGCGGTCGCCGTAGGCGAGCATCGTGATGGCCGACTGCAGCACGGCCACCGGGTCGCGCAACGTGAACGCAATGGTCGCATCCGGGAAGGTGTCGACCAGCGGTCCGAGCTGCTCCAGGTGCTGCGGGCACTTCAGTACCCAGCGGTTCGGGCCCCGCAGGTACGACAGCACCTGCAGCTCACGGCGCAGGAACGCGTAGTGGGCGCGCTGGTCCAGTTCGTGCAGGTAGTGGTCCCGCCACCCCGGCACCCGGGCCATCCACTCGAGCGTGTAGGTGCACAGGTCCAGGTCCATCAGCTCGCACTCCTCCTCGATGGAGTCCGGCGGCCGGTCGTGCATCAGGGCCGTGAGCGGTGACACCTGCTGGGTGGCCTCGTGGTCGGCCAGGCAGCGCAGGTAGCGGGGGTCGATGCCGTCGGGACCGGGCCCGTCGCCGAGCACCGGGATCGGCTCGGCGACCTCCCACCACGGCATGGACCGGAACCGTTGGTCCCGGGCGAGCAGGTTGACCAGGTGGGTGGTGCCCGAGCGGGGGAGTCCGACGACGATCACCGGCGGCTCCAGGTCGACGTCGTGCACCTCCGGGTGACGGCGGGTGAAGTCCTCCAGGCGCAGCCGGGCGGCGAGCAGGCCGACGAGTCGGCGGCGGACGAGGAACCGGCCCAGTCCCGACAGGCCGGCGTCGGCCTCGACGGCGTCGACCTGGGCTCGGAGCCGGTCGAACAGCGTCGGGTCGTCGCCGAAGTCGTCCATGCCCGTGCGGCGCACGGCGGCGGCGATCAGACCATCGGGGTCGAGGTCGACCTCCATGGAGGTCGCCACGACGTGGAGCTGCTGCTCGGCGGCGTCACGCCGCGGTTCACGCAGGTCGGCGATCCGGACCTCTCGCACCCCTCTGCCTCCACCTGCTCGGGGGCCGTCGCGTCGCGACTGTCGACCCGTCCGCCGGTTCCCCCGGACCGGCGCGCACCGGCGGTGCGACAGTAGCGGCGGGGAGCCGGGAGCGGAACTGTCAGATGCGCCGGGTTCCGACTCTGGTCGGGTGCGGATCGAGCGACATCGGTCCGTGCAGCGCGCGAAGCTGTGACGATCAACCCGAGGGAGACCCGACCATGACGACCAACCGACGCATCTGGACCGGACTCGTGGCACTCACCGTCCTGCTGGCCGCATCGGCCTGCGGGGGCGGGGAGTCCGCCGAGGACGAGGCGAGCCGGACGCTCGACTCTCTGCGGGATCGGGCCGCCGAGCTGGACACGTCCCTGCCCGAACTGCCCGACCCGTCGGAGACCCGCATGGAGAGCGAGTTCGAGGAGGTCCCCGGGGTGACCATCCAGTTCGTCAACACCTACGCCACGGGCGGCTCGGGTGAGGCTGTCGACGTCTACTGGGGTCGGAGCATCAGTACCGGGAAGAAGGTCACGACCGTCCCCTACGGCACGATCAGCGACCCGGTGCCGCTCGAGATCGAGTCGAACCCGATGCTCGGCCGGTCCGATGGGGAGGACGAGCTCGTCGTGTCCTTCTACCCGGAGGGCGCCACCGAGGGGCAGCCGCTCGGCCAGAACAACGAGGTGCTGAACGACGGGACGACCCGGTTCGTCTCCGCGATCGGAGCCACCGACCAGACCGGCGCCGACGGCGCAGCCGGTGCGTCGACGATGATCGGCAAGCTCGACGGGAT
>CAIQNH010000028.1 GCA_903873135.1 uncultured Actinomycetes bacterium | reverse complement strand
GTGGCCGAGCGACTCGGCCGGGTCGCCGACGGACTGCCCGACGGGTTCGGACTCGCAGTGTTCGACGCCTGGCGGCCGCTCCCGTTGCAGGCCGAGCTCTACGAGGCCGCCTACGGCGACGACCGACTGCCGCCCGGGTTCATCGCCGAGCCGGTCGAGGACCCGAGGACCCCTCCGGCCCACCTGACCGGCGGCGTCGTCGACCTGACGCTCACCTGGCGCGGCGCGCCGCTGGCGCTCGGCACCGGGTTCGACGACTTCTCACCCGACGCGCACGCAGCTGCCTTCGAGGACCGACCTGGCACCGTCCGGACGCTGCGACGGTCCCTCGTGGCGGCCATGCGCAGGGCCGACTTCATCGTCCTCGACGTGGAGTGGTGGCACTTCGAGCTGGGCACGCGCCGTTGGGCGGCGATCCGGGACCGTCCGTGCCGGTACGGACCGGCCTCGGTCCCGGATCGCTGATGCCCCGGGCCCGGATCAGCCCGATCTCCGGATGCGGCCGATGGACCGGGCCGCGTCCACGCCGTTGCGGGTGAACCACTCCTCCACCCGCTCCAGGTCCCGGTCCAGCACGTGGTCCGGCGAGCCGAGCCGGTCGTGGTGCCACCGGACAGCGGACCGGGCGTAGGCGATGGCCGCGACCGGTCGGGCCGTGAGGATGGCGTCGAGTGCGTCGACCGGGTCCCACCCCTCGTCCAACAGCACGGCGAGGGTCATGCTCGGGGCACGGTTGACGCCCATGTGGCAGTGGATCACCACCTTGGCGTCGGAGGCCGCCTGCGCCTCCCGGAGCCGCCGGACCGTGGTGGAGAACCACTCCGGGTCCTGCGCGCCGCCGGCGTCGTGGGTCCCGACGTGGATGTAGGTCACCTCCGGCGCGTGGAGGGCGACGAACTGCTCGTCGGAGTACTCCTCACGGCAGTCGACGATGATCCCCACACCCGAGCGCAGCCACACCTGCAACTGGCGCAGGGCGTCCGCCTCGGGAACGGGCAGGTCCCCGGAGAGCAGGATGGTGTCGGTGACCGCGCACGGGCGCCGCCACCAGTCGAGTTCCTCCAGATCGACCAGGTCGCCGACGGTGGGGTCGGTGTGGTCGGTGGTGTCGATGTGGTTTCCGGCCGGGGCGTCGTCCCCGGCGGGGGTGCTGGACAGGGTGTACACGGTTCGTCCTCCGTCTGGTTGGTGTCGGTGTCGACTCGGGCTGGTAGCGGCGGGGTCCGCCACCCACCACGAGACGATCGCAGCGAGATGTGACACGGAGCCCGTCGTCACATGTCGGCACCGGCGCCCTCGAGTCGGTGTGCGACACGAGAACACCGAACACGACCAGACCACGACGACCGACACCGACCTCACCGTCGGCACGTCGCTCGCGTTCCACTCCCCCGCCTTCACCGACACCGGGGTGCCGGCCGACACGACCACCAAGGCCGACCACGTGGCGCCGCTGGTCGACGACCAGGACGGCTGGGAGCTCGTCGCCCCCGAACCGGTGGGACCCGGCGACCTCCTCACGGTCCACGACCTCGAGTACGTGGACGCGCTCATCTCCGGCGATCCGCTGTGGTTGGCGCAGTCCAACGGGATCGGCTGGGACGAGCGGCTGCTCACCGCCGTGCTGGCGTCCACCGGTGGCGTCCTCGCCGCGGTCGTCCGCTCACTGGAGCACGGGGAGACCACCGCCTCGTTGTCGAGCGGGCTGCACCACGCCCGACCCGGCTCGGGTGAGGGCTACTGCACCGTGAACGGACTGGCCATCGCCGTCCGGGCGGCACTCGAGCTGGGTGCCACCCGGGTCCTGGTGCTCGACCTCGACGCCCACTGCGGCGGCGGGACGGTGGACTGCCTCGACGGCGTGCGGGGGTTCGAGCAGGTGGACGTGTCGGTCAACTCGTTCGACCACTACGCCTCGACGTCGACGACGGAACTGGTGGTGTCGACACCGGAGGACTACCTCGAGGACGTCGAGCGGGCGCTCGGCCGGATCGACCGGCCCGGGTCGATCGACGTCGTCATCTACAACGCCGGCATGGACCCCCACGAGGACGCCGGCGGGCTGCCCGGGATCACCACCGCCACGATCGAACGACGCGAGCAACTCGTCTTCGACTGGGCCGCCGCGGCCGGCGTGCCCGTCGCGTTCACCCTCGCCGGTGGCTACCGGACCTCGCGTCTCGACCTCGACGGCGTGGCCGAACTGCACCTGCTCACCTTCCTGGCCGCCTCCCGGGCGGCCGGCCGTCGGGTCGGCTGAGGCCGGGGGCCCGGACCCGGCCACCGGGCTCGCCGGCGCGGACCACAGCGGTCGGCCTCGGGTGGTCCGTTCAGCGGCGGGGCCAGACCTGCGGGCACCACGGCTCGCCGACCGGGTCGCCGTCGACCACCCGGTCGAGGCCGGGTCGGCCTGGCAGGCCCGGCTTGTGCAGGTAGCGGACGTCGTCGCCCGTGTAGCGGACCGACACCGCCCGACGACGCCGGTCGGAGTGGTTGGGCGGCGCCCCGTGCAGGGTGCGGGCGTGGTGGACGGTCACGTCGCCCGGTTCCACGTCGAAGGTGACCAACCGTGCCGCCAGCTCGGGGGTCCCGAGCACGTCGGGGACGACCTCACCCTCCGTCCCGGGGATCGGCTCGTCGGTGACGAACAGGTTGGGCCGGTAGCTGACGTCCTCCAGGTGCGACCCCCGCACCCAGCGCACCACCCCGGAGTCCGGGGTGGCGGCATCGAGCGGGACCCAGGTGGTGCACACCCGGTCCCCCGTCAGGTGGAAGTAGCTGGCGTCGGTGTGGAAGTGGGTCGGCATCGGCGAGCCCGCCTCCTTCACCAGCACGCTGTCCTCCCACAGGTGCACCGAGGTCCCACCGAGCAGTGCCGCCACCAGGTCGACCAGCGGCGAGCAGGTGGCGAACGCGGCGAAGGTGGGGTGGTGCCGCCAGTGGTCCACGCCTCCGGAGAACGCAGGAGCGTCCTCCTCGACCCCGGCCATCGGTCCCATGTCGACCGCCTCGCCGCTGCCGACCACGCGATCCACCGGAGCACGCACGACCTCCACCCACTCCTCGGGGAGCACCCCCCGCAGGAGCACCACGCCGTCGCGGTGGAAGGTCTCGACCTCCTCGACGGTGACCGCTCGCAGCGGCCGGTCCGGGAGCCCGGCGACCAGCGCGACGACGGCCGGGTCGAGGCGGGGGTCGGTGGGAGTCGGCGCGTCCATGGTGCTCGCTCGGCGCGGCGGCGGCACCGAGGGTCCCAGTGTCGCAGGCGGAGCACCGTCGGGACAGCCCACCCGGACCGGTGTCGCACGGTGCCCGGGCGGGCTCGGACGGTGGGCCCGGCTCAGGTGCGGCCGGTCAGGACGGCCAGGCCCGGGTCGGCGCCGGCCGCCGGGTCGAGCAGCTGGTCGTAGCGGGCGTCACCACGCAGTCGGGAGGCCAGGAACCCGGTGACGAGGCGCCGGGTGAGACGGTGGGCCTCGTCGATCGGCTGCAGCCCGGGGGCGCAGCCCTGCTCGGCGTAGGTGTCGATCGCCTCGGCGATCGCCGGCGAGACGTCGGTGCGGGTCCGGGCGAGCTCCTGGTAGGCGCAGACGTCGGTGAAACTCTGGTGGCCGGCGTCTCGCAGGTCGGCCCGCACGAGCGGCCGGGCCGCCACCAGCGCCCACGGTCGCTCGGTGTTGGGCTGCACCGGCGTGGTGACGTCGGCGGTGCCCGAGACGAGCAGCGTGGGGGTGTCCACCGACCGGAGCAGGTCGTCCGGGAGCGTCTCGGAGTAGGGGGCGAGCGCCACGATCGCGTCGAGCCCCTCGAACGCCTCGCCGGGTCCGGCGGCCGACCCGGCCGCCAGCGCCGTGAACCCGCCGAAGCTGTGCCCGGTCACCGCCACGTGCTCGGCGTCGATCGTCGGGGTGAGGTCCTCGAACCCGACGGCGCCCGAGGTGGCCGCCTCGACCACCGCCGCCACGTCGGCGGGACGGTCCTGCGCCACCTGGGTCTGCGACTCGTCGGTCCCGGTGAACTCGTCGATCGCCGTGTTGCCCACGTGGTCGGGCGCCACCACCACGAACCCGTGGCTCGCCAGGTGCTCGGTGAGGAACCCGGAGACGTAGCGGAGGCCGCCGCTCCCGTGGGAGTAGACCACCAGCGGGAACGGCCCGGGTGCGGGTGGTGCGCCGACGACGGCGTCGATGGTCGGGACCTCGAGGCCCGGGAAGCTGTAGGTCGCCGGTGTGGCGCCCTCGGCGGCGGCCGGGTCGACCGGGTACCAGACCTCCACCGGGAGCAACCGGTCACGGGCGCCGATCACCTCGAGGGTGCGGACGCCGACGGCGTAGGGGCCGCGGCCCTCGAGCTCCGCGGCGAGCTGCGCCGGCGACGGTGCGGTGGTGGTGGTCTCCCCGGTGGCGCCCTGGTCGCCGCCGGAGCCGCCGGAGCCGCCGCAGGCCGCGACGAGCAGCGCCGGGGCGAGGAGCGCGACGACCGCCGGGACGAGGCGGCGTCGGGTACGGCGGTCAGCGGGGCGGGATCTCCAGGTCACGCCGGGAAGTTACGGCCCGGGCCGCGGCCGTGTGGTGAACTGTGTTCATGACCGACGGACCGGGGGACGGCGAGGCCGGCATCGAGCCGACACTCCCGCTGTCGCGGAGCTCGTGGGCCTGGCGGGTGAACGCCGAGCCCACCGTGTTCGCCGGCGGCGGTCGGGCGCTCCTCCTGCAGGTGGCCCATCCCGGGGTCGGTGCCGGCGTCGAGCAGTTCTCGAGCTACGCGACCGACCCCTGGGGACGTCTATTCCGCACCGTGGACATCATGATGAAGCTGTCCTTCGGGTCCCCCGAGGTCTCGGCCCGCCAGCAGCGGGCCCTGCACGCCATGCACCGCCGGGTGCGGGGCACCACCGACGACGGGCGTCCCTACTCGGCGCTCGACGCGGACCTGCAGCTCTGGGTCTGGGCCACGCTCGTCGAGACCGCCCTGCTCGTGTTCGAGCGAATCCGCGGCCGACGCTCCGACGCGGAACGTGCCCAGTACTACGAGGAGTCCAAGCTGGTCGCCCACGCCTGCGGGGTGCCGGGCGGAGCGTGCCCCGAGGACTGGGACGCGTTCACTGCCTACGTCGAGCGTGTCGTGGCGGAGGACCTGCGCGTCACGCGCTCGGCCCGGGCCGTGGCCGCGACGGCCCTGACGCCCCCGCTCCCGGGACCGCTCGCCCCCGCCACCGGAGTGCCGAACCGTCTGGTCACCGTCGGCACCCTGCCGGACTCGGTCCGCCGACAGTACGGCTTCACGTGGAACGACCGGGACCAGCGACAGCTGGACCTGTGGTTCACGGCGCTCCGCCTCGGCACCCGACTGACGCCCACCCCCCTGCGACACCTGCCCACCGAGTGGACGATCTCCCGACGACGCCCGCTGCGGATCGGCTGGCTCCAGCGGCACGGCGCCGAGGCCACCGCCGCCAGGCTCGACGCCGCCGGGCTCTCCTGAGGGGCGCTCGACCGTGGGGAGCGTGACCGCCGAGGACGAGGACCTCGAGGCGTTCCGCGCGCGGGCCCGAGCATTCCTCGACGACCACGCCGATCGGCGCCCGGCCGACGAGCCGTTCGTGTGGGGTCGGGGCGACGACTTCGTGGGCATCGTCGAGGAGGGCGACCCCGAGACGGAGGCGGCCGCCGTCGCCGCCGCCCGACGCTGGGCGGCCACCCGGTTCGATGCCGGGTTCGGGTGGATCGACGGACCGGTCGAGCTCGGAGGTGCAGGACTCAGCGGCGCGCACGTGCGCGCGTACCGGGGACTCGAGGCCGCCTACGACCTGCCCGACCTGTCGATCTTCACCATCGGGCTCGGCATGGTCGCCCCGACGATCGCGGCCCACGCGCGACCCGAGGTGGCCGCCCGCTACCTCCCCCCGCTCCACCGGGGCGACGTGATCGCGTGCCAGTTGTTCAGCGAACCGGGTGCCGGGTCCGACCTGGCATCCCTGTCCACCCGAGCCGTGCGGGACGGTGACGAGTGGGTGCTCGACGGGCAGAAGGTCTGGACGTCCAACGCGCACCACGCCGGGATCGGCGAGATCATCTGCCGGACCGACCCGGACGCCCCCAAGCACGCGGGCATGACCGCGTTCCTCGTCGACGTGCACGCGCCGGGCGTGGAGGTCCGGCCGCTGCGCCAGATGACGGGCGGCGCCGGGTTCAACGAGGTGTTCTTCACCGGCGTGCGGGTCCCGGACTCCCACCGACTCGGCGGCGTGGGTGAGGGCTGGGGCGTGGCGCTCACCACCCTGATGAACGAGCGGGCGTCGATCGGCAGCGGCATGGGCCTCGCCCGTGGACCCGGTCCGTTCGAACGGCTCGTCGCGCTCACCCGGTTCGTGGGCGCGGACGCCGACCCGGTCACCCGTGACCGGCTGGCCCGCCTCTACACCACCCACGTGGTCAACGGGCTCACCGCCAAGCGGGCCACGGCCGCCCTGCGCGCCGGAGGCCTGCCCGGACCGGAGCTGTCGATCCTGAAGCTCGCCGGCACCCAGCACCTGCTCGCCATCGCCGAGTACGTGGCGGGCGTGCTGGGTCCGGCGCTGTGCGCCGACAACGGGGAGTGGGGCACGTTCGCCTGGACCAAGCTCGTCTGCGGTGTCCCGGGCGGCCGGCTGGGCGGAGGGTCCGACGAGATCGTCCGCAACATCATCGGCGAGCGCGTGCTCGGACTCCCCCGCGAGCCCCGCTGAGGGAGCCGGACCGTCTCAGGTGACGGCGGCGCCGGAGCGGTGGATCGCCGCCGAGTCGGTCCCCAGGTACGAGGCGACCACGGCCGGGTGCGCCAGTACGTCGGCCGGTGCGCCGTCCACCAGCACGGAACCGAGTTCCATGGCCACCAGGCGGTCGCAGAGCCCGGCGAGCAGCGGGACGTCGTGCTCGATGACGAGCATCGCGGCACCCGTGTGGTCACGGATCCGCCGCAGGAGCGGTCCGAGCGCCTCGGTCTCCCGCTGCGCCACACCGGCAGAGGGCTCGTCCAGCAGCATGAGGACCGGGTCCTCGGCGAGCAGACACCCGAGCTCGACGATCCGGCGCGTGCCCGTCGAGAGCACCGAAGTGGGCACGTAGCGGTAGCGGGCCAGTCCGAGCAGGGCGACCAGTTCCCCGACGCGGGCCTCGGTGTCGTCCTCGGCCAGGTACGACGCCGGCAGCCGGGTGGCGTCGGCGACCATCGACCGGTTGGCGACGGTGCGCTCGCAGGCGACCGCCAGGGTCTCGTCGACGGTCAGCGACGGGAACAGACGAGCCTCCTGGAACGTGCGTCCCATCCGGCTGCGCGCCCGCTCGAAGGGCGCCCAGTCCGAGACGTCGACCCCCCGGAACACCACCCGGCCGCCGTCGAGCCGGTGGAACCCCGAGATGCAGTCCACGAGCGTGGTCTTGCCCGCACCGTTCTGGCCGACCAGCCCGACGATCTCGCCCGGCGCCACCTCGAGGTCCACGTGGCTGAGCGCCTCCACCCCGCCGAAGCACTTGGTGACGTCCTCGCACCGCAGGACCGGACCCGCGGACGCGTCGACCGGGGTCGGGGCCCCGAGCGCCCGCAGGTCGATGGTGGGGATCGCCACCTGCCCGTCGTCGCCACCCTCGTCGGTGGGACCACCGGCCCCCTCGAGGAACACCGATCGCAGCAGGTCCGGTCGGTCGAGCAGCTCACGCGTGGGACCCTCGAACCGAACGGCACCCTTCTCCATGAACACCGCCCGCTCGGCGAGCGTGAGCGCCACGTTGACCGACTGCTCGACGACCACGACCGTCACACCCGCCCGGTTGAGCTGCCGGACCACGTCGCACAGCGACGCCACCACGAGCGGGGAGAGCCCCAGCGACAACTCGTCGATCAGCAGCACCCGGGGTCGCAGCAGCAGCGTGCACGCCAGCGCCAGCTGCTGCTGCTCACCGCCGGAGAGGTCACCGGCGAGTTGTGCGTGCCGCTCGGCCAGCACCGGGAACAGCTCGTGGACGTCGGCGAGGGAGTCGTCGATGCGTCGCCGGTCACGTCGGAACGTCCAGCACGCCAGCCGCAGGTGCTCCTCCACCGTGAGCGTCGGGAACACCGCCCTGCCGCCGGGCATGAGGGCGACCCCGTCGCGCACGGTGCGCTCCGGTCGCCGGTTGGCGACGGACACGCCGTCGACGCTGATGGACCCCCGGCACCTCGACAGTCCGGAGACCGCCCGCAGCAGCGTGGACTTGCCGGCACCGTTCGTCCCGAGCAGGGCCACGATCTCGCCGCGGCGGACCCGCAGGTCGACGTCGAAGAGCACCTGCAGCGAGCCGTAGGCCACGTCGACGCCCGACGCGTCGAGCACCACGTCCGGCACCCCGGGTCCCCGGTACGGCGGCGGGACGAGCCCGGTCGGGGCGTGGGTCGCCGGTGCGGCCGGTCCGGCTCCACCAGGAGCCGCCTCGGCGAGCGGCTGACCGTCGAGGTCCATCCCGGCCCGGGCGGCGACGACCCGCAGGATCCGGTCGCGCAGCCGGGCGGCGAGGCCGGCCAGCCCCGAGGGCACGACCCACAGCACCACGAGGACCCCCACGCCGGCGGCCACCAGCCGGAGCGTGGCGTCGAGGTCCTGGGCACCCCGCAACCCGGCGGCACCGAGCATGGCCCCGGGCAACGAGCCGAGCCCGCCGATGGTCGCCCCCGAGAACACCTCGACCGACTGCACCACCTGGTAGCTCCCGGCCCGGGCGCCGCGGAGCAGCAGCACGTGTACGCCGCCCGCCAGTCCGGCGATCGCTCCGGAGCACACGAACCCCTGCAACGTGGTCCAGCGAGTGGGCACGGCGGCTGCCTCGGCCGCCTTGCGGTTGTCCCTCGCCGCCACCAGCAGCCGACCCGACCGGGACCGGCGGATCGCCGCGGCGAGGGACACGCACAGCGCCAGCACCGCCAGCGTGAACCAGAGCATCGACCGTTCGTCCTCCAGGTCGACCCGCCCCCACAGGAGCGGACGCACGACGGTCTGGGGGATCAGGTCGGGGAGGACGTTCGGGTTGAGGACGTAGCCGTCGAGCACGACGGCGAACGCGAGCGTGACCACGGCCAGGAACGGGCCCGTGATCCGCAGGGCCGGGATCCCGAGCAGCACCGCCACCAGGGCGCCGGTGGCGGTGGCCGCCGCCAGGGTGAGGAACAGGTCCACGTCCCAGCGGGCGAACAGGTTCCCGGCGACGATCGCCGCCGCTCCCACGATGGCGAACTGCCCCAGACTGATCTGCCCGGCCCAACCGGTGAGGACCACCAGGCTCACCGCGACCATCGCCCACACCGCCACGACCGACAGCGAGAACGCGTTCGACGGGGACAGCTGCGTGGGGACCCACACCGCTGCGGCGAGCAGCACCACCATCGTCGCCCACCTCGCCACCCGGACGGTCCGGAGACGGGCGACCGCGGGGTGGATCCGACGGATCAGCTCGGCGTTGCGCCAACCGGCGTCGGCGTCGAAGGCCCGGGAGCGACGACCCTCCCCCACGAGGAGCGCCACCAGGATCACGACGAGCAGGACCACGTCGAACAGCGCGGGCGTGTCGGTGTTCCAGCGGACCAGCTCGGCGACCACGCCCAGCACGACCGCCGTGACGAACGCGACGGGGAGCGACTCCATCCGGGCGACGATCGCAGCGGCGAGCGCAGGCAGGAGGATCGCCGGGCCGGCGGCTGCGGCTGGGGACGCCCCGAGGAACGGAGCCTGCAGGACGAACGTCAGGGCGGCGAGCCCACCGGCGAGCGCCCAGACCACCGTGGTGATGTTCCGCACCGGGATCCCGAGCAGCCGGGCCCGGTCGGTGTTCTCCGCTGCGGCCCGCACGGCGGTGCCGACGAGCGACCGACGCAGGAACCACGCCAGCGCCCCGACGACCACCGGGACGACGGCCACGGCGAGCAGGTGGTTCCCGGTGATCAGCGCCGGGCCGACCTCGAACGACAGCCCGGACAGCGGCGTCTCGAACGCCCCGAGGACCAGACCGTCGGCACCGAAGACACGCTCGGGGACCAACAGCTCGATGCCACCGAGCAGCTGGGCCAGACCGATGGTGGCGACGGTCAGGACCAGTCGCGGCGCATCGGCGAACCTGCGGATCACCAGCACCTCGACGACGGCGCCGACGAGGAGGCCGAGCAGCGGCCCCACGACGAGCGTCGCCCAGTACGGCCAGCCCCAGCTCACGAACAGGTGCACCGCCGTCAGCCCCGCCACGCCGGCCATGGCGCCGTTGGCGAAGTTGACGATCCGGTTGGCCCGCCACACGAGGATGAGCCCGACCGCCGTCAGCCCCGTGGCGGACCCGAGGATGGCCCCGGCCAGCACGTTGCCGGGCGGGGCCCCGTTGGGCAGCAGCACCGCGGCGAGCCCCCACGCCGCCACGAGCGCCGCGGCGACGACCGCCGGTCGCAGCGCCCGGTTCACCCAGCCGCCGACCTCGGCGGCGAGCCGGGCCACTTGCCGATCGGGAACCGGGCGCCGGCGTTCGGATCCTGGTAGGTACCGGGGCTGCGGGTCTGGGGCGAGCTCACCGAGGGGTTCCAGAAGACCTCACGGGCGTCGTCGGCGGTGGTGTAGTCGCCGGGAGCGAACCCCCAGGTCCCGAACGGCCCCGTCCGACGCGGGTAGTCGAACATCCCCCGTTCGAAGCTCTGGGGGTTCAGGTTCGGGCCGGCGCCCTGCACGCCGATGGCGAGCAGGTAGAGCTGGTTGTAGATCAACTCGACGCCGATCGACGGCTCGTCGGGCCGCACCGACTTGTAGGCGCGGTAGCCGAACCCCTGGCCGGCGGCCTGGGGCGGTCCGGCGAAGGACACGCCGAACGATCGCGCCCACTGGTCCTGCTGGAGGATCTGGCCGATCAGGTCGTTGTCGACCAGCGCCACGCCGGTGACCACCCACTCCGGCTGGTAGCCCTGCTCGCGGGCCTTGGCGGTGAGGAAGGTGGTGAGCAGCGGGTCGCACCCGCAGATCACGCTCGTCACCCCCTTGTCCTTGAGCTGGCGCACGAGCGTGTCGGCCTGACCCGACATCTTCGGGATGTCGAGCGTGTACTTGGCGTTCAGCACGATCTCGCCCGCCCGGCCCGCCCGCTCGACGATCCCGATCCCGCTGCGGACGCACTCCTGGTACCACGAGTTCTCGGGGGCGATGATCGCCGCCCGACGCGGCTGGCCGCGGAGGTTGCCGCCGGCGAGCGCCGCCGGCTTCCCCGACATCTTGATCACGTAGTAGCTCGCCACGCTCTCGACGATCGTGGAGCAGTCCGGGAACTGACTCCACGCGTACGGACGACGCTGCGACATCCACTCACGGGATGTGAACGGGGCGCCGACGTTCACCACACCCTTCGACGAGAGGGCGTCGGCGTACACGGGCGAGACCGCCGAGACGTCGGCGAAGGCCTGGATCTCCTGGGACACCTTCAGCGCGTCGGCCTGCGCCCCCTCCTGACCGCCGCCCGTGATCTCCTTCAGCACGTCGCCCTTGCCGTTGTAGACGACGAGCTTCAGCTTCCGTCCGTAGAACTGGAACCGGCGGTTGATGTACTCGACCAGACCCTCGACCGTCCGACGGATCAGCTCGGGGCTCTCGTTGGGGATCTTGGCGTTGGCCACCCGCGACACGGCGTCGAGCAGCCCGTTCGAGAACCCCTCGATCCGCACGGCGACCGTGATCGAGTCACCCGACACGCCCCGGCTCGTCCCTCCGCCGTTGGCCCCGCTGAACCGGACGCAGACCGGGGAGTACGGGTCGCCCGGGATCTGCTGGGGACCGCACCCGGCGACCGCCGGTGGCCCGGTGCCGGCACCACCTCCGGCACCGCCACCCGCTCCCCCGCCGGCGGCGGCCCCCGACCCACCGCCGGCGACACCCGCGCCGCCCGCAGCGGCCGGGTCGACCGGAGCGGAGGTGCCCGGGTCCACGGCACCGTCGGTCCCGACGCCGCCCGACTCGACCGATCCGAGCTCCTCGGTGATCCCGGCGACCTCAGCCCCGGCGCCGGCCTCGGGTGCGAGCCGGACCTCCCGCTGCTGGCTGGGCACGAGCACGGCGACGGCCAGGAACACGGCGGTGAACCCGATCAGCGGTCCGTAGCCGCGGAAGAGTCGATCCCGTGCACCCCGACCGGTCGCGGCCTGCGCCGGCGCGGCGTCGGGTGGGGTCGGGCTCGGCTCGCTCACGGGATCACCCTCCGGGACCGACGCCCGACCAACCGGTCGCCGAGCGAGAGTCCGAGCGCACCGAGCAGCGCCACGGTGCCGACCGCCACCCCGGCGCGACCGGCCGAACCCTCCTCGAACCGGCTGCCGATGGTCGACGGCAGCGGTGCCGCCTCCTCGGCCCGCTCGGCCCGGACCTGCTCGGCCACCTCCGTGGACGCCAGGTCGACGTCGCCCAGGCCGAGCTCGCCCACGCCCAGGTCGAGCGGCGGGACGGTGTCGAACGAGCCCACGTCGAACCCGGGGTCGAACGTGTCGATCGACGGGTCGGTCGCGATCGTCGTCTCGGGCGCCACCTCCGCCGGGGGCTCCGTGGGCTCGGGGAGCGGCGGGGGTGCGGCGAAGTCGGTGTCGTCGGTGACGGCCTCCACGCCACCCGCCAGGATCTCGATGCTCCCGGAGCCACCGAGCACGCCGAGCAGGATGTCGACGACGGTGAGCACCACGTCGTTCTTGCAGTCCTGCGCCACGAGCTCCTGGCGCAGGGCCTGGACGAGCGGGTCGATCCGACCGAGGAACGGCACCAGCACGTCGGTGCCGATCGGGGGCTCCTGCACGACGAACCCCATCGGCGTGATGCGGACGCCACCCTCGACGACCTGCGTGGTCGGCAGCCTCAGGGTGACCCCGAACGGCGCGAGCAGTCGCCCGAGCTCCGCCGAGAAGCCGCGCAGGTCGGCGAACGCCTGGCCGGCCGGTCGCTCCTGCCCGAGGACCGTGGCCGAGGTGAACGTGAACGTGGACGAGGTCGACTCCTCCGCACCGGAGCGGGCGACGGCCTCCCAGCGCGGCTGGCGGAGCGTGAACAGGCCACCCAGGACGCGGAGTTCGTCGGCGGTGACCACGGCGCGCGCCTCGCGGACACCGTCGCGGAGCGACGCGCTGGTCTCGGTGCGACCACCGATCAACGCCACCAGGAACACGTCCGCGGGGACCGACTCGGTGCGCGCCTCGCTGGACGGCAGCGGGGTCGCCGTGGCGTCCTGGAATCCGACGGGTCCGCCGTTGGGTTCGCCGGCGATGCCCGGTTGGAACACCTGCGTGCGCCGGGACTGCTCGGCACCCGGCAGCGTCGAGTCCGCGGAGGTGACGGGCGGCAACGCCGCAGCGGGGAGCAGCGGCGTGGAGCCGTCGCACTGCGGACCACCGAACAACGCCGGTAGCGCCCCCAGGTCGAGCGCCCGGGCCTCGGCGCTGCCGGTGCGGTCCTGGTAGCGGGCGAAGGAGCGGCCGTAGGAGAGCCCGATGTTGGCGTTCGCCGCCTTCATGGTGAGCGAGAAGGTGTCGGCGCTGGCCTGGGCGCTGCCACGGACCACCGAGTCCGACCGGGCGGGCGCGGCGGCGAAGGCGAAGCTCGCGGTGGCGACGGCGACCAGGAGCGCGACGACGGCGACCCTCCCCGTCGGTCGCGCCCGAGCACCCCGTGGCGACCGACCTTCCCCCCGGAACCTGTCGGTGAACACTGTTCGCCGACAGTACCAACCCGGGGCGTCGGACGCGTGTCGCAGTCGCACTCCGACGGTCCGGGACCGCCCGGACGGAGCGTGAGCTAGCCCTGACGACCCGACCCGAGCAGGTCGGGACGCGGCGGGTCGTGGGGGTGGACCGTGCTGACCGCCACCCCGCGCAGCACGTCGACCGCAGCGGCCACCACCCACGGCACCGGGGTGACCCGGTCGCCCGCCACGTGGTGCGACGGCCAGCAGTCGGCCCGACCGGAGTCGACCAGGCTCAGGTGCCAGTCCACCAGCGCCATGCGGTGCAGGCTGGCCAGGCTCCGGGCGCTGCGCCGGGGCTCGTCGACGCGTCGGATCAGGTCCACGGGTCGGCCGACCCCGGACAGGTCGTCGGCCACGGCGAGCAGCGAGTCGCTGACCCGGTCCGCGAGCGACTCGACGACGATCGCCTCCAGGGACCCCCGGCTCGTCGTGCGGTCACGCTGCGGTCCGGGGTGGCGCATCCCGCTCCCGGCCGGTGGACGCCGTCGCCACTCGGGTTGGGTGCGCAGCTCGGGCAGTCCCCGCCAGTGGGCGGCGTCGACCACCGGGACCAGACTCTCGGCCTGCGAGTCGGGCGAGAGCAGGCCGGTGACCTCCTCGACCGTCCGGCGCACACCGTCGGGCAGACCGGCGAGGAGCGGCACGAACTCGGGTCGGCCCAGTCGGGTCGCCGCGAACGCTCCGGCGGTGCGCAGGCAGCGGACCTCGACCGGCCCGCCCGGGCCGGCGGCCGCGCCGACCAGCCGGTCGAGGCGGTCGAGGACGTCGTCGGTCTCGCGGGCGAGCTGCTCGACGACCTCCCGGACCGAGGCCACCACGACCTCGTCGACACGGACCTCGTGTCGGCGATCGAGCACACCGGCAGCGGCCAGCACCCACGGCACCGAGTCGCGCGCCGGCCACTCGGGTGACCCCGGCCGGGCCTCCGTCACCCGGCACAGCACCCGGGCGTCGGCCAGGACGTCGAGCAGGGTCCGCACCTGCGGCACGTCGACGGCCCACAGGCACCAGTCGCAGTCCTCGACCGGCCGGCTCGACCGGCGGCACTCGGGGAGGTGGCCGTCGATGCGGAGCCGGCCGACCGCCTGCGAGAGGTCCAGGAGCGCGGTCACGTCGGTGCCGTGATCCGCACGGCGGTGATGCCGGGCCCCTCGGGCAGCGGGGCGTGCGCCCCGATGACCACGGGGACGAGCGAGGTGCCGGTCGGTGCCGACGCCGGCCACGGTGTCTCGCCGTCGGTCAGCACCACCACCACCGACGGCCGGGGCCGGTGGGCCGCCGCCGCAGCGATCCCGACGCGCATGTCGGTGCCGCCGCCGCCACGCAGCACCAGGTCGCCCAGCCGGCGGACCCGTTGCGGGCGGGCCGACTCGACGTCGCAGGTGACCACCACCACGGACCGGACGCCGTTGCGGCGCAGGAGTCCGTTGATCTCGGTGACCGCCGCGTCGAGCAGCGGTCGGTCCATGGAGGCCGAGGTGTCGACCACCACGGCGACGTCCGGCGCGTGGTGCCGCGCCCCGGGCCGGGGGAAGTCGGGGCGGGCGTCCGCCCGACGGTCCGGCCGGGTCCAGTCGGCGTGCGGGTCGCGGGTCACCTCACGCACCGGACGACCGATCGCGGTGCGCAGCACGTGACGCCACGGGACCTGCGGGTGCAGCAGGTCCCGGGCCCAGAGCACCAGACCGGGCGACGTGCACTCCCCCCTCGACGCTGCGGCCGTCACGTCGTGGGCCACCGCCCGACGGACCGCCGCCGCGTCGACCTCGTCGAGTCCGTCCACGCCGGACTCCTCCGGCTCGTCGCCGAGCTCGCACTCGGCGGGAGCGCCACCCGACCCGCTCCCGCACGTCGGCTGCTCCCGCTCGGCGGCCTCCTCCAGCAGGTGCTGGTAGTACGCCTCCTCGAGCCCGTTGGGTGGCAGCCCCAGGTGACGTGGCAGGACGCCGTCGGGCAGCGGCAGGCGGTCGTCGACGAGGTCGTCGTTGATGGCGGCGTCGGCCGCCAGGTTCCACAGGTCGTGGGTGTCGACGGTGACACCGCAGGCAGCCGCCCGGTCGTGGTGCTGGCGCAGCACGTGGTGGGCCTCGTGGACGAGCACGGCGGCCGACTGCTCCACGCCCCACTCCCGGGCCACGGCGACGTCCACGTACACACGCCAGTACCGGTCGACGGCGAACGTGCCGAGCCCCGGCTGGGCGACCGGCACGAGCGAGAACACCGCAGTGGCCAGGTACGGCTGGAGCCGGGCGGCCCGGAGTCGGGCGGCGGCGAACAGCTCGGCGTCGGCCGGCTCCAACGGCGCGACGCGTGTCGCAGCCGTGTTCCTCGCCGACGACCCGCGCGTGGAGGTGGCCGTGGCGCTGGTGGTGGGCGCCGCAGACGCTGCCGGCTCGCTCACGCTCGACCCGCCTCAGACCAGCGCGGCGGCACGCAGCACCGGGGCGAACGCCGCGGCCGACGACGGCGCGGGCCACCCGGGCTCGCGCAGGTCCACGAGCGTGGTGGCGGCCACCGCGGCCAGGTCGGCCCGACCGGCGTCGCAGGCCACCGCGAGCACGTCCCACGCCGCCAGCCACCGGTCCTCGGTGAGCCGACCGGCCACGGCGGTCACGACCGAGGCGAGCGACGCGAGCAACAGGTCGACGCGGACCTGCGTCGGCAACGTCCCCGGGTCGGTCAGGAGTGCCTCGGGGTCGGGCAGGTCGGCGGTGTCGGCGAACCGGAGGAACTCGATCGCCGGGCCCGCGCCCACCAGCCCGGCCACCAGCACGTGGCGCACCTCCTTGCCGGCGCCGGCCGCCTCGGCTGCGGCGGCGGCCCGGTGTGCGTGGTCCCAGCTCCGCGGCGACGGCCACGCCCGACCCTGCGCCACCACGTCGGTCGGCACGTCGCGCAGCGCCGAGGGCCGGGCGCTGATGAACCCGGCCAGCAGCGCCCGCCAGCGGACCGCGTCCGCCGTCCACGACGCGGGCACGACCGGGACCTCGACCGGCTCCCAGCCGCTCAGCATGCCCGTGACCCAGTCGGCGGTGGTCGCCTGCCACTCCAGGTGGCAGAACCGGTTGGCGAGCGGCGGAGCCAGGTCGTCGCCGCCGGCCGACAGCTCGGGCGGGTTGGCCGCCGCCACGAACGCCACCTGCTCGGGCAGGCGCAGGTCACCGACCTCTCGCTCGAGCACGACCCGGAGCATGGCGGCCTGCACCTGCGGCGCGGCGGTGGTCAGCTCGTCGAGGAACACCACGGTGTCGGGCCGGTCCAGGCACCGCTGCGCCCAGCGGGGCGGCGCGAAGCTGACCGAGTCCCCCACCCGCACCGGCAGGCCGGCGAAGTCCGCGGCCTCCCGGACGCTGCCGACCACCACCTCGCACGCCCGGCCGAGCTGCTCGGCGATCTGCTCGACCGCCCGTGACTTCCCCTCGCCCGGGGCGCCCCAGAGCAGCGCCGGCTGGCCGATCTGGACGGCGACGGCGAGTGCGTCTCGGACGACGTGTGACACGGCTGGGCCTCCCCCCGGTGCGGAACTCCGGCCCCCAGCGGCGCCGGACGCCCAGTCGAACACAGGTTCGTCATTCGCGCAAGGGGTCGTCGCAGCCCGGTGGCGCAGCGACCGCCGATCGTGCGACCACGGCGTGGAGGGACACCCCGACGAGATCTGTGACGAAGTTCTCAGCATCTGCCGGAACCTGCCGATCGATGTACCAGCAGACCCTCAGGAGGCAGGCATGCTCACCATCACCGAGTCCAGCGCACGTCACCGCACCGCATCGATCGAGGCGGATGTGGTGGACCTCGGACCAGCCGGCCGCCACGGGCGCATGGTCCTCGCAGGAGTGATCCACGGCGAGTCCGTCCCGCAGCTCGCCCTGGCCGTGGAGGAGATGCTCCACGTGAACCCGTCGGACCTGGTGGTCGACGCCACGGGCGTGGACTTCGACGACGCCTCCGGGGTGCGGCTCATCGCCCGCCTGCAGGGCATCCTCGAGCGACGCGGCGCGTCGGTCGTCATCGACGGGTTGCGGCCCGCCGCACGCCAGGTGCTCGACACGGTCCGGTCCTTCGACCGGCTCGCCGCCGCCTGAGCCGGACCACCGACACGGAACGCTCCGGCGCCCGCACGGTCGGGCTCCCAGCGCCGGCCCGTCACGAGCACCAGCGACGCACCAGCGCCAGCCCGTCACCGGCACCAGCGCCGCTCCAGCGCCGCACCAGCGCCAGCCCGTCACCGGCACCAGCGTTCTCGGTGCAGGGAGCCCGCGCAGGTGCGGGTGGTTGCACCGAGCACGACGGAGCGCTCCGGGCGGCGGCGGCCCGAGGCCGGGTAGCGTCCCGGCGTGCTGATCCAACGCTCCCGCTCCGTCCTGCTGTCCGCCACCGTCGTGGCCGGTCTCGCGCTCGGTGCCGCCGCCTGTGGGGGATCGGAGTCGACCCCGTCCACCGCGGCGCCCACGACCACGACCTCCGTGACCTCCGACGCTCCGTCGACGACGGAGGCAGCAGGGTCGGTTCGCACCGTCACCGTCGACACCCGGTTCGCCTCGCCCGACGGCACCGTCACCTGCGAGATCGTCGAGGGCTTCGCCAGGTGCGACGTCCCGGCCGCCGACTGGCCGGACCTCCCCGACACGGCGGCGAGCTGCACCAGCCCCGCCTTCCCGAGCCTCACGGTCGCCACCGGGGGCCAGGTCGAGGGGACCTGCGCCGGAGGGGCGCTCAGCGGCGCCGCCGAGACCCTCCCTGCCGGCGACTCGATCCAGTTCGGCGACCTGCGCTGCACGAGCGCGGCGTCCTCGGTGCGCTGCGTCGTGCAGTCGCTGACCGACGACCGCTACACCGTCGGCTTCGAGGTCGACCGGGACGGATTCCAGGAGTTCTGAGCGGGCCTCCGCGGGAGGCCCCCGCGGACCGCACCAGATCCGCACCCTCCCCTGCTGCAGGCCAGGTCGATCCGCTTCCGACCGGACACCGGAACCACGGGTCGGTCGTGACGGCCGTCGGGGGCACGGTCCCCGACGCTCGGTCGCCGGCGGGTTGCTCGCGATAGGTTGCACGTCGATGGGCGACCTCGACGATCCGACCGGCACCCACGTCTGGACCGACCCGGCCGGCAACCCACCGACGGCCCCGGGGGTCGGGCAGCCGCTCAGCAAGCCGACGCTCACCACCCTGTCCAGGGCGATCGAGCGCTACGCCCTGTCCATCGGACCGGGCGCGGTGGTCGTCTCCACGTTCCAGCGGTCCGGCTACTTCGCCCGGTCGGCCCCGCGCTACTCGACGCTCGCCGGTGCCGGGGTGACCACCGTGGCGGTGTACGCAGGGGAGCGGTTCGACGCGCCCGGCGTCCACTCGGTCGTGCTGTCCGACGACCACCCGCTCGCCACCGAGTGGGGCACGCTCCTGCTCTCGTCCTCGCTGGCGGTGTTCGTCGGCGGCCAGGACCTGGTGGCGCTCGACGAGTCGTCGCTCACCGTGGAGTCCGGCCGTCGGTTCCTGGCCCGCCTCACGTTCGACCACGCCACGGTCGTCGAGCACGGCGAACGGTACCTGTCGCAGCTCGGGGACTCGCTCGACGTGGACACGGCCGCCACGCTCGCCGCGGCCGTCGCTGCGTGCCGTCGCCGCCTGCCGTCGGAGGACGAACGAGCGATGGCGGCCGCCACGTCGGTGCTCGTCGAACGGCTCGAGCAGCAGCAGCGGACCCTGGCGGTCACGCGGGACGCCCTGCTCGCCGAGACGGAACGGGCCGACATCGACCCGCTCACCGGACTGCTCAACCGGTCCGGCCTCGAGCGCTGGCTCGGCGTGGACCCGACGACCGCGACCGACGCCGAGCTCCCGCCGACCGGGTTGATCCTGGTCGACCTCGACGACTTCAAGCGGGTGAACGACCGGTTCGGCCACACCGTCGGCGACGAGCTGCTCGCCAACGTGGGCATCGCCGTGCGTGGCTCGGTCCGGCCGGGCGACGTGGTGTGTCGGTGGGGTGGCGACGAGTTCGTCGTGCTCTGCCCGGGGGCGAGCGACGCCGACCTGGTCTCGATCGGCGACCGTCTGGTCGAGGCGATCGAGGCGGTGTCGGTCGGCGGCGCCGTCGTGACGGCCTCGGTGGGGTGCCAGTCGAGCTCCCGCCACCCGTTCCCGATCGCAGCCGCTGACGACGCCATGTTCCGGGCCAAGTCCTCCGGTGGCGGCACCCGGGTGCTGGCGGACTGATCCCCTCGGGCGCGCAGCCCCGCCACGGGCTCCGTCGACCGCCGCACTCCCACCCGGGCCGTCCCCACGCTGCTGGCCCACCCGTCCCGGACGCGGCACACTGGGGGCGGGCCGAGGGCGATCGACCAGGGGGATGACGTGCGTGCGAGTCGACGAGAGTTCCTGATCGCGGGAGCCGCAGGCGCCCTCGGCGTGGGTCTGGCGGCGTCGTGCACGCCCGCCCCGGCACCCGTCGGTCCGGCGCCGGGGTGCCCCACCGGCCCGCTGGTCGTCGGACCCTCCGTCCTCCCGGCGCCCGGGAGCGTCGGGCTGATGGACGAGGCGCTGTTCCAGGCGCGCACCACCGAGTACCTCCAGCTGGCCACCGACGCGCTCCGACCCGACGACACCGCCAGCGTCATCGCCCACCTGCTCCGTGGCCGCCGCGACCCGGACTTCGTGTGGGACCCCTCGCAGGTCGGCACCGGGATCGTCAGCACCGACCCGTACCGCGACACCGACGACTTCGAGCTGATGTACCAGCAGTGGGTGCTGCGCCTCGGTCGTGGCGTGCTCCCCCAGGTGGCGATCGACGCGATCGAGGACAAGATCGCCAACGCCCGCTACCGCTACGACGACCCGATCCCTCCCGGCGACGTGGACGACAAGTGGTTCTGGTCGGAGAACCACCGGATCATGTTCGCCGTCGACGAGTACCTCGGCGGACTCGCGATCCCCGACCGGGTCTTCGGGTTCACCGGTCTGACCGGGGCCGAGCACGCCGAGCGTGCCCGACCGGTGCTGGTCGACTGGATCCGCGAGCGGGGCAGGTTCGGCTACAGCGAGTGGCACTCCAACACGTACATGAAGTTCGTGTACGCACCGCTGCTCACGCTGGTGCAGTGGGCCGACGACCCGGAGCTGCTCGCCCTCGGCGCCGCGGCGACCGACACGTGCCTGTTCGACCTGGCCACCCACACGTTCAAGGGCGTGTACGGCGTGTCGCACGGCCGCGGCTACAAGGCCGCGAAGTGCAGCGGGTTCGGGGAGTCCACCTTCTCCACCGCCAAGTTCCTGTTCGACACGACCGCCGAGGGCTACTCGAACCAGCGCGACCACGGCGTGCTGTTCCTCTGCGGCAACGACCGCTACCGCGTGCCGGAGGTGATCCGTCGGGCCGCCCGCCACGAGGGACCGGTGCGGATCCGGGAGCGTCACGGTGTGCACGTCGACCCGCACGAGCCGTGGAGCCCGAACCCCGAGGGGGCCTACGGCTACGACTACTCCGTCGAGAACCTGACGTTCTGGTGGAGTCACGGGGCGCTCACCACCTGGCAGTTCGTGCCGCCGACCCTCGAGGCCTGCAACCGCTGGAACCTGTGGGACTCCGAGCTGTTCCAGAAGTTCTCGGCCGTCAAGCAGTTCGCCGGGATCGACCCGACCGTGGCCCAGCTCGCCGTCCGGGAACTCGCGCCGTTCGCCGCCGCCGGCGTGCTCGGCGAGGCGCACACCTACACCTGGCGCAGCTCCGAGGCGATGCTGTCCTGCGTGGTGGACCACCGCTTCGGTGACGCCATGGAACAGGTGCACGCCTGGCACGCCACGCTCGACACGTCCGTCAACGTGTTCACCACGCACCCGTCCGCGCCCGTGAAGCGGTCGACCAGCTGGAACGAGGACAGCGGCTACTGGGTGGGCACGGCGTCCATGCCCCGCAGCGCGCAACGGGACCGGGCGGCGATCCACATCTACCAGCCCGGCTACGCGTCGCCGACGGACCCCCTGCTCGGCCCGTACTTCGGCTACGAGCCCTACACCCACGCCTACTTCCCCACCGAGCGGTTCGACGAGGTCGTGGAGTCCAGCGGCTGGGTGATCGGCCGGAAGGGCGACGGCTACGTGGCGCTGTGGTCGCACCGCCCCACGACCTGGCGGACCTACGACCCGGCGGTCGAGGCCACCGACGGGATGACCGCCCCGTTCGACCTGATCGCACCCGGCGGCGCGGAGAACGTGTGGATCGTCGAGGTGGGCGGTGCGAGCGACCACGGGTCGTTCGAGGCGTTCGTGCAGGCGATCACCTCGGCCACCGTCGAGGTGACGGGTGTGGGCGGTCGCCGCACGGTGCGGTACGTCTCGCCGACCGAGGGCGAGCTGAGCTTCGGCGTGGTGGGCGACTTCCGGGTCGACGGCGCCGTGGTGCCGCTGCGGGACCACCCCCGCCACTCGAGCCCGTGGGCCGAGCAGTGCGCCGTGGTCGAGACCTTCGACATCCGCGACGGTGACCGGCGGCTGGCCATGGACCTGACCACCGCCGGTCGGGTCGTCAGCTGAGCGACCCGACGGGTCCGTCCGTGAGCGCCGACGGTCGCGCCGCGTCCGACCCGTTCGCTCCGTTCACCGACCGGGTCCCCAGCGACCCGGCGGACCTCGATGCATTCGTCGAGGACCTGGTCGAGCAGCTCACCGACGAGGAGCTGTGCGGGCTCATGTCGGGCGACGGACCACTGATCCGGGGCACCCGGGCCATGTCGAAGCGCTACAACGGCGAGCCGATCGTCGCCGGCCGACTCGACCGGCTCGGGATCCCCGGGATCCGGTTCACCGACGGGCCCCGGGGCGTCGTGGTCGGGCACTCCACGGCGTTCCCGTCCTCCCCCGCCCGGGCGGCGACGTTCGACCGGGAGCTCGAGGAACGCATCGGCGATGCGATCGGCGTGGAGGGCCGCACCCAGGGCGCCAACCTGTTCGCCGGGGTGTGCGTCAACCTGCTGCGCCACCCGGCGTGGGGCCGGGCGCAGGAGACCTACGGCGAGGACCCGTTCCTGCTCGGCGAGTTCGGCGCCGCACTCGTCCGGGGAACGACTCGACACCTCGTGGCGTGCGTCAAGCACTTCGCGGTCAACAGCATCGAGAACTCACGTTTCTGGGTCGACGTGCGGGCCACGCCGGAGGACCTGCGGGACCTCTACCTCCCCCACTTCCGCCGGTGCCTCGAGGCGGGAGCCGACTCGGTCATGTCGGCGTACAACCTGCTCAACGGTGCACCGTGCGGGCACTCGTCCGAGCTGCTCGAGGGGGTGCTCCGCGACGAGTGGGGGTCCGACGCGTTCGTCATGTCGGACTTCACCTGGGGTGTCCGCAACGGCCGACGGGCGGTCCTCGGCGGCATGGACCTCGAGATGCCGTTCCGCTGGCGGTTCCGCTCGCTCCCCCGGCTGCTGCGGCGGGGGGTGGTGTCCACCGAACGGCTCCGGGCCTCGGCCCGCCGGCTGCTGCGGGCGCAGGCCCGGGGTGCGCTGCGGGGGGAACCGGAGCGCTACCGGCCCGAGGTCGTGGCCGGAGCTGAGCACCGGGCGCTGGCCCGGGAGGCGGCGACCCGTTCGCTCGTGCTCCTGCGCAACGAGTCGGTCGCCGTGGGTGACCGGCCGGCCGGTCCCGTCCTGCCGCTCGATCCGGACCGTGTCCGACGGCTGGGGGTGGTGGGCGAACTGGCCGCCACCGAGAACCTCGGCGACCACGGGTCGTCCCAGGTGCACCCGACCGAGGTCGTGACGCTGCTGCAGGGCCTGACCGGCGCCGGCGCCCGCCACGGCGTGGAGGTCGCCCACCTCGACGGCTCCGACCTGCCGAGGGCCCGGGCGCTCGCAGCGGGGTGCGACGCCGTGGTGGTGGCTGCAGGGTCCACGTGGCGCGACGAGGGCGAGTGGATCCTCGACGCCGGCGGCGACCGCTCCTCGCTCCGGCTGGCGCAGGCCCAGGAGGAGCTGATCCGCGCCGTGGCCGACGCCAACCCGGCGACGGTCGTCGTGCTCAACGGCGGCAGCGCCTTCGAGTGCGACCCGTGGCTCGACGACGTGGCCGCCGTCGTGATGGCCTGGTACCCGGGGATGGAGGGCGGTCACGCCGTGGCCGACGTGCTCTTCGGCGACGAGGTGCCCGGTGGTCGGGTGACGTGCACCTGGCCGGCGTCGGACACCCGGCTGCCCCCGTTCCGCCGGTTCGTGCGCCGGATCACCTACGGGCCGCTGTTCGGCTACCGACTGGTGGAGGCCACCGGACAGCGCCCTCGGTTCCCGTTCGGGTTCGGTCTGGGCTACGCGAGCGCCGAGTGGTCGGCACCCCGGCTCGTCTCCGTCGAGGACCGCGACGGGAGCGACGCCTGGGGCACCGCCCGGCTGGCCACCGTGTCGGT
>CAIQNH010000027.1 GCA_903873135.1 uncultured Actinomycetes bacterium | reverse complement strand
GTCGCGTCGTCGACGCGCACGGACGCGAACGGCACCTCGCCCCGCCGCCACTCGTCGACCCGGAGCGGCTCGAGACCCAGCTCCTGCGTGTACCACCGCAGCGAGGTCTCCGTGTCGGCGACGACCAGCACGATGTGGTCCAGGCCCGTGATCCTCACCGCACTCCTGCCGCTCGTCTCCGGCGAGGGTACTCGGAGGCTGCCCTGCGACGGCGCGCCGCACACCGAGGCCGGACAGAGAACGAGGCGCCGATCGCTCGACGCCTCGCACTCCGGGTTGGGCCTGTTCGGCCAGCGCGCTCGGAGGGACTCGAACCCCCAACCTTCTGATCCGTAGTCAGATGCTCTATCCAATTGAGCTACGAGCGCTGGTGGACCGCCGATCCTAGAGCCGCCCGCCCCCGGCGACCAACGGCGCCGGGGCGAACCTCGCCCGGACGCGACCCGGCCGGACCACGGGGGTCCGGCCGAGGCGGGGGGTCGCCGGTCGGAGGTCCGACACAGCGGCGAGGTGGACGGGCTCAGACCCGCTTGGAGCACACCGGCCAGTGCTGCGGACCACCGGTGGCCCACAGCGCCCGGGTCATCTTGTCCTGGTGCATCGGGATCGCCCGGGCCGGGTCGACGCCGACGAGTTCCGGGTAGTGGTCGCGGGCCACGTAGTTCCAGGTGGACTGCGAGAACTGGTAGGCGCCCCGGTAGAGGCCGCTCGAGCTCACGATGTCGTAGCGGCCGTTGGACTCGCACGCCCGGAGCCGGGCGAGGCCGGCGTCGCTGATGGCGTTCGGGAACTTGTCGGACGCCTTCTCGGCCTCGTACCACTGGACGAAGGCTGCCTGCTCCTCCGGTGTGCAGGCTCCGAGCAGGAAGGCGGCGCCCAGGCCGAGCGCCACGCACGCGGCGGTGATCCGTCGAAACGACATGGTGTCCTCCGGCCGGTCCGACCCACGGCGCTCGGGTGGGTGGGCTCCGGCGGTGTGGGGTTGCTCCCGAACGCCTCCGTGACAGTTCTAGAACATTTCGTCACACAAATGCAACAGAAGCGGCGAGTCGTGGGTCACAACGGGCGGAGCACCCTGTGAACACGGGGATCCACGGGCCCCGTTCCGTTCCGGCCCGACGGCGGACACCGTCGTCCGGAGAGCACGAGGGGGCGGCCGCCGGGGGCCTGCCGCCTGCGGGCACGGCCCCCGACGTCACCTCGGAGCGGAGAGGGTGGGATTCGAACCCACGGTGAGGTTGCCCCCACACCTCCTTAGCAGGGAGGCCCGTTCGACCTGACTCCGGCACCTCTCCGGGTCCGATCACTGTAGTGGGCGACTCCCGGCACGACACCAGTGACGGCGGCCGTGACGGCCCGCCGGCCGCCGCTGCGACGTCCGGGGGACTCCCGTCACACCCCCGAGGGGTCGGAGGAGGCCGTCGGTACGTTGGACGAGGGACGAGACGGAGGTACCGACGTGGACAGGACGTTCGACCGATCGGGGCTCGAGGTGCTCTCGACCGAGGAGTGCTGGCGGTTCCTCGAGTCGCACCACATCGGCCGTCTCGCCGTGTCCATCGCAGGGGAGCCCGAGGTGTTCCCCATCAACTACCTCGTCGACGACCACACGATCGTCTACCTGACCTCCGAGGGCACCAAGCTCGCCGCCACGCTGCTCGGGACGGCCGTCGCCCTGGAGATCGACTCGGTCGACCCGATGTTCCACACCGGCTGGTCGGTCGTGGTTCGGGCGCACGCCGAGGAGATCGACCACCTCGACGACCTGATGGCCGTGCAGGAACTGCCGCTGCGGCCGTGGGGCCCGGGGGACAAGCGTCGCTACGTGCGGCTGGTCCCGACCGAGGTCAGCGGGCGGCGCATCGTGTCACCCGCCGACGGGGTCGTGGCGGGCTGATCCTCCGCCAGGTCGGGCACCACCTCGTCCCATCGGACAGACTGCCCCCGTGGCGACCCTGTTCGAACCGGTCTCGCTCGGCCCGCTGCGGCTCCGCAACCGCACCGTCAAGGCCGCCACGTTCGAGGGCCGATCGCCCGGTGGTGTGGTCACCGACGACCTGGTCGAGTTCCACCGCCGGATCGCCGCCGGCGGCGTGGCGATGACGACCGTCGCCTACCTGGCCGTCGCACCCGAGGGCCGCACCGACGCCGGGTGTCTGGTCCTCGACGACCGCACCGCCGCGGACCTGCGTCGCCTCACCGACGCCGTCCACGCCGAGGGTGCGCTCGCCGCTGCGCAGCTGGGACACGCCGGGCCGGTGGCCAACGCCGCGTCCAACGGCGTGCAGGCGATCGCTCCGGGCCGCATGTTCAACCCGCTCGGCCTCCGTCGGACCCGCGCCGCCACCACCGCCGATCTGGAACGGATCGTCGGCGACTTCCGGTCCGCTGCGGCCCGGGCGACCGAGGCCGGGTTCGACTCGCTCGAGGTGCACCTGGGCCACAACTACCTCCCGAGCGCGTTCCTCTCCCCGGCGCTCAACCGACGCAGCGACGAGTGGGGCGGCACGCTCGAGGGCCGGGCCCGCCTGTCCCGGCGGATCGTCGAGGCGGTTCGCTCCGGCGCGGGCGACCACGTGGCGGTCACCGCCAAGGTGAACATGGTCGACGGGGTCCGCACAGGCCTCCAGCTCGACGACAGCCTGCAGGTGGCCCGCTGGCTCCAGGACGACGGCCACCTCGACGCGCTCGAGCTCACCGGGGGCAGCTCGCTCGCCAACCCCATGTACCTGTTCAAGGGGGCGGCCCCGTTGCGGGAGTTCCGACAGACCCTCCCGTGGTACCTGCGGGGAGGGTTCCGACTGGTCGGCTCCCGGTTCCTGCGCAGCTACCCCTACTCCGAGGCCTACTTCCTGCCCATGGCCCGCAGGTTCCGGGAGGAGCTCACGCTGCCGCTCGTCCTCCTCGGGGGGATCAGCCGGCGGAGCACCGCCGAGGAGGCGATCGCCGAGGGGTTCGACCTCGTGGCGCTCGGCCGGGCGCTGCTGCACGATCCCGACCTGATCCGCGGGTGGTCCGACGGGACCGCCGAGGCGTCCGGCTGCGTCCACTGCAACCGCTGCATGCCCACCATCTACACCGGCACCCGCTGTCCGCTCGTCGACCCCCGGCCCGGTGACCGCCCCGTGGTGGTGGGCTCGTGACCCGCCCCGAACTCCCGCGGGTCGACGGGACCACCGCGACGGTCGAGGACGTCTCGGCAGCGGTGAGCGACCACGGCGTGTGCGTGGTCGAGCGGCTCGTCGACGAGGCCACCTGCGACGCCGTGCTGGCCGAACTCCGGCCGCACCTCGACGCCGTCCGGCCCGGCGCCGACGACTTCGAGGGCCGCAACACCCGGCGCGTCGGGGCCATCCTCGGCCGGTCGCCGTCGTCGGTCGGCCTGGTCGCCCACGACCTCGTCCTCGACGTGGTCGACCGGGTCCTCGGTCCGGACAAGTCGACGTTCCAGCTGCACCTCACCCAGGCCATCGCGATCGGACCCGACTCGCCGGCCCAGGGACTCCACCGGGACCAGTGGTGCTTCGACTTCCACCCGTTCCCGCCCGAACTGGTCGTGGAGGTCTCGACCATCTGGGCGCTCACCGACTTCACCGAGGCCACCGGGGCCACCCGGGTGGTACCCGGGAGCCACCGCCTCGCCGAGGTCACGGCCACCGATGACGACGCGGTGTCCGCTGAGATGCCGCGCGGGTCGGTCGTGATCTACACCGGCTCGACCGTCCACGGCGGTGGCGCCAACCGGAGCGACGAGACCCGTGTGGGTCTGAACGTGGACTACACCCTCGGCTGGCTGCGTCAGGAGGAGAACCAGTACCTGTCGGTGCCGCTCGAGGTGGCGCGGAACCTGCCCGAGCGGGTCCAGCGACTCATGGGCTACTCGCTGGGGAGCTACGCGCTCGGCTACGTCGGCGACCTGCGCGACCCGATCTCGGTCCTCCGTTCCGATCGCGGAGGAACCGGTTTCGGGGGCGGGTGACGGCGCCGCCCCCGCTCAGGGGAGCGCGTCGATCTCGAGCGTGATCAGGTCCGAGCCCGGGACGACGCCGACGCTCCTCGGCACCACCAGGACGGAGTGCACGCCCGACTCGGTGGCGGTGAAGGTCACCCACGGGTCCGGATCGAAGGGAGGCCCCTCGTCCACCACCCCCTCCAGGATCGAACCGTTCGGCGAGCGGACCGTCACGCCGGGCTTGACGCCGGGCGGGTCGAACGTGCGGATCCGGAACCGTCCGCCGGCGTCGGCGACCACGCCAGCGGCGGCGGCCTGCCCGGGGAGCCGACCCGGCGTCGGGTAGGACCCCTCCTCGAGCACACCGAGGTCGAGGGTCTCGCTGAGCCAGACGAACGCGCCGCTGCTGTTGTTGGAGCCCCTGACCACCACCTGGTACGTGCCGGCGTCGGTGAAGGTGTAGCGAGTCCGGGGGAGGATCTCGGTCGGGTCGAACACGGTCTCGTCGGCGTTGCGGAGCTGCACGCCGACGTTGAACGTCGAGCTGAGCCCGATGGTCTCGCCGGCGGTCGCCGTGTACAGCAGCGACACGTGCTGGCCGGGGAGCAGGGTCGGCACGCTGGTGGGTCCCAGGTCCACGGGCACGGCCGGGAGGTCGTTGCTCAGGGTGGCCCCGGTCTGGGTCACCTCGATCCGGTAGTTCCCGGTGACGGGGAGCGTCACCTGACTGGTCCGCCGACCGTTCGGAGGGACGCTGGTGCCGTCGGGTGCGACGACGTCGTCGACCAGGAACCGGTTCAGGTGCTCACCGGCGGTTCCGGCGTAGGTGTAGGTGACCGCCTGACCGGGGATGAGCGAGCCGATGGGCGCGATCGGTCCGAGCCCCGTCGCACCGCGGTCCTGGTCCTGGCTCACCGCCAGGGTGTAGGTCAGGACACCCAGGTCGGCCGACGGGTACCGGAGCGCGACCGAGTAGCGGCCGGTCACGGGGAGTTCGTAGATCCGGGTCGTGCCGCGTGTGGACGCCACCGGGACGACCGCACCGCCCGGTGCGATCAGGTCGAGCGTCGGCGGGTCCAGGTTCGGGTTGAAGAACGGTCGGTTGTCGTAGAGCAGCAGGTTGACGGTCTGGCCGGCGACGCCGTCGTAGCCGTAGGTGACGGGCGAGTTCAGGACGGAGTACTCGCCCGAGTACGAGCCCTGCGTGACGGTGGTTCCGCCGGAGGGTGCGGCGCAGCCGGTCAGGACGGCGGCGGCGGTCGCGAGGACGACGATGGCGGCTGCGGTCAGTCGGGTCTGCACGTCTCGGGGCTCCTCTCGGGTGCGCTCAGGGGAGGTCGTCGAGTTCGACGGTGATCGGTCCGTCCCCGGGGCTCTCGGTGGGGACGACCAGGACGGTGTGCTCACCGGATTCGGCGGGGGAGTAGGTGGTCCACGGGTCGCTCGGACCCGACTCCGTGACACCCGTCAGGGTCAGACCGGTCGGCCCGGTCACGAAGATCCGGGGCTTGAGGCCCGGGGGGTCGAAGGTGCGGACGCGGAACGCCCCGCCGGAGGGCCTCGCGTGGCGCAGGACGACGGACTGGCCGGGCACCCGGGACGGCGTGGCGAACGACCCCTCGCCGACTGCGCCCAGCTCCAGGTCGTGGCTGAACCACAGCGCCGAGGCGGCCGGCGTCCCGAACGTCTGGCCGGTGGCGACCACCCGGTAGGTGGCGGTCGCCGGGAGCACGAACCGGCTCCCCCGACTCGACGGCGTGGGCGACAGTGGCGTCCAGTCCGCCCGGCCGACGGCCAGCTCGAGGTCGTAGGCGGTCGTGCCGACCCCGAGCGCCTCACCGACGGTGCCGGCGTACAGCACGTCGACGTGCTGGCCCCGCTGCAGGGGTGGCAGGTCCACTCGGCCGAGCGACGCTGCGATCGGCGGGAGGTCGTTGCTCAGGACGGCGACGCTGTTGGTGGCCACGATCCGGTAGTCCCCGGTGACCGGCAGCGTCACCTGCGCCGATCGCAGCCCGTTGTCGCCGAGGCGGGTCCCGTCGGGAGCCACGACCCGGGCGACCTGGTAGCGGTTGAGCTGCTCGCCGGCGGTCCCGGCGTAGTGGTAGGTCACCTCCTGGCCGATGAACACCGACCCGAGCGGTCCGAGGTCGGTGGGCCCCCGGTCCTCGTCACGACTGACCACCAGCGAGAACCGCTGCACCTTGGTGTCGGCGTTCGGGTACAGGAGGCGGATCGAGTAGCGGCCCGTCGTCGGCAGGATGAACCGATCGGTGGCGCCGTCGCGCTGCTCGATCGGTGCCACCACGCCGCCGCCGGGAGCGACGAGCTCCAGTCGTCGCTGCGTCTCGGCGAAGGAGAGTCCGTAGAAGAGGTTGAGGTCCTGTCCGGCCACACCGTCGTAGCCGTAGGTCACGGGCGAGTTCAGGACCGAGATCTCGCCGCCGTAGTAGCCCTGGGTGACGGTCGTGCCGCCCGATGGTGCGGCGCACGCGGCCAGGAGGGCGGCGAGCATCGACGTGACGGCCAGGACCGCTGTGCTGCGGGCGATCGCCCGTCGACCGGCGTGTGCCACGTCGCCTCCTCTCCACCCCACATCGCCCGGAACGGTCACGGCTGTAGCCGCACCGGGGACGTCACCACGGTACCGGTCGACCGGGGTCGCCGTCACGGGGCTCAGTCCGTCCCGGACGTGCGCCCGAACACCTCGCGGCCCCCGATCCACGTGGCGTCGACCCGGAACGAGGACGGACCGGTCGTGGTGGGCGCCAGCACCGCCAGGTCGGCCCGGAGACCGGCCTGCAGCGAGCCACGTTCGCCCTCCTGGCCACCGGCCAGTGCCGCGCCGGCGGTGTAGGCCCGGAGCCAGTCGGCCACGGGGACCGACTCCGAGGGTGTCACCGGGATCCCGCCGGAGGTGTGGCGACGCTCGCCCAGCAGTGCGCAGTGGAGGGGGTCGATCGGACCGCACGGGTCGTCCGAGGAGCCGGCGACCGGCACGCCCGCCTCGATCAGCGTGGCGAACGGCAGCCAGGTGGCGTCGTCCGGGGCGAACCCGGCGGTGCTCCGCCCGACGTGCTCCACGAACCCTGGCTGGACCACTCCGACGGCACCGAGCCCGGCTGCCCGGCGTGCCTGTGCTGCGGAGGCGAGCCCGGCGTGCTCCAGCCGGAAACGGTGGTCGCTGCCCGGACGTCTCCTGGCGGCCGCGGTGAAGGCGTCCAGTGCCGCGGCCACCCCGGCGTTGCCCATGGCGTGCACCGCCACCCGGAAGCCCCGATCGGTCGCTGTGAGCACGGCGTCGGCGAGGTCGTCGAAGCGCTGGCCGAACGCGACGTGGTGTCCGTGGTGGTGGACGTCGATCGCCGGCGCCACGCCACCGTCGGCGAAGCACTTCACGGGCCCGACGCGCAGCCACTCGTCGCCCTCGCCGGTGACCGGGCCGTCGAGTCGCTCGCCCAGGTCGTTGGACAGGAACGGCGTGGCGGCCGGCATCACCAGGACCGACACGGGCAGTGCCCCGCTGCTCGCGAGTGCCCGGTAGCGGGCCTCCGCGGTGGCGTCGACGGCAGCGTCGTGGACGGCGGTGATCCCGTGCTCGTGGAGCGCCCGGGCCCGGGCGACGAGCAACTCGTCGTAGCGGTCGGGGTCAGTGAACGCCCGCACCGACTCGGCGTGCGCCCGGCCGAAGGCGCGTTCGGTCAGGAGCCCCGTCGCCAGGCCGTCCGGGCCGCGTTCCACGTCCTCGTCCACCGCAGCGGACCTGCGCCCGATCCCGAGCCGGTCGAGCGCCGACGAGTTCACCACCGCCTGGTGGAAGGTGTGGTGCACCACGATCGCCGGACGGTCACCGGTGGCCTCGTCGAGCACCCTCAGCGTGGGTCGCAGTCCGGTGGACTCGTCCCAGCGACACCCGCGGATCCACTCGACGTGTGGTCGGGCGTCCGCCAGCGCCCGCATTCCTGCGGCCAGGGTGGACTCGTCGGTCAGGTCACGGCAGTCGAGCCACTCGGCCTCGAGCGCTGTGACCGACAGGTGGCAGTGGGCGTCGACGAACCCCGGTACCAGCGTGCGGCCGGCCAACTCCACGACGGCGGCCCCGTCCGCGACCGCAGCGTCACCGAGCGACCGTTCGCCCACTGCCTCCACACGGTCGCCCCTGACGACGATCGACTCGACGGTGCCGCGTGGTCCCATCGTGAGGATCGGCCCGCCCCGGAACACCGTGCGCCGAGCAGCGCTGGTCCCCGGCGAGCTGGAGAGCTCGTTCACCGGAAGTCGAACGCGACCTTGACGGCGTCCCGGTCGCCCTGGTCGATGATCGTGCGGAACGCGTCGCGCCAGTCCTCGAGGCGGAAGGTGTGGGTGAGCATGCCGCTCAGGTCGATCCGTCCGTCGCGCACCAGGTCGAGGTAGTGCTCGATCGCGTGCTGTCGCACGCCGTCGACCTCCTCGACCCCGAAGGCGTTGGAGCCGATCAGCCGGAGTTCCTTGAAGTACCACGGCGTCCACTCGAACCGAGCGGGCGACGCCACCCCGAGCTGCACGAGCTGTCCACCGTGTCCCAGGATCCGGAGGCCGACCTCGACGGTCTCGGGGTAGCCGACCGTGTCGTAGACGCAGTCGACGTGGCTCGGGTACGCGACGGGGAGTCCCTCCCACGGCGACCGCAGGGTCGCCCCGCACCACTCGGCGACCTCCTCGATCAGCGCCTCGCGCGGCTCGGGCTGGAACACGGTGGCGCCGAGCCGTCGGGCGAGGGCCGCCTGCGCGGGCCAGCGTGCGATCGTCGCCACCTCCACGTCGGGGTGCAGCGCCCGGAGGATGGCCGTGGCGGTCGTGCCGAGCGCGCCGGCGCCGTACACGACCGCACGTCCGCCCGGAGGCGGCGGGTTGCGGGTGATGGCGTGCAGCGACACGGAGAAGGGGTCCGCCAGGACGGCCACCTCGTCGGGGACGTCGTCGGGAACGGGGAACGACATGAGCCGGTGGGCGGGGAGCAGGTCGGCGAACCCACCCGTGGCGTCCGAGGAGTTCCCGGTGTGGATGCCCGGGGCGAGTCGTCCGTCGAGGAACCCCCAGCAGGCGCTGTAGTTGCCGACCGCACACTCCGGGCACGGCGGCTCGATGCCCCTGGGCGCGCACGAGAGCCACGGGTTGAGCACGACCCGCTGGCCGACGGGGAGGTCGAACGCCGGACCTGCGTCGACCACGTCGGCGACGACCTCGTGGCCCAGCACCTGCGGGAACGAGATGAACGCGGTCATGGGGTTGTCGCCGGCGTCGTCGAAGTCCATGAGCACCTGCTTGGAGTCCGACCCGCAGATGCCGCACATGCGGGTCCGCAGGACCGCCCAGTCGTCGCCGAGCACCGTCGGATCCGGGAGGTCCTCGATCGCCATCGGCGTCGTCGCCAGGTGCTGGACGAGCCGTGGCGCGTCCGGTGGAGGTGCCGGGACCTCGCCCGGGTCGGTCATGAACACGAGCGCACGCACGGTGCCTCCCTCCCGGTGGTCGTCCTGCTCACATGAGGCCGAGCTGCGAGAGCAGCACGGCTGCGGTCAGGTCACCGTCGATCGACAGGCGTTGGGTCGAGAACGCCTCGGCGCCGTCGAGCTCGCCGTTGGCCATCCGGACGTAGTCCTCGGCGCTGGCGTTGATGGTGACGGTCGGTGACGTGGCCGGAGCGTCGGCTGGACCGCTCAGGTCCATGGCGCCGTCACGGATGGTCACCGTCCAGGTGCCGCCCTCGTCGCCGGTCAGGGCGAACGCGACGACCAGGTCGGCGTCGCCGGCCCGTTCGGCGTCGAAGCGGTCGGTCATCCGGTCGAAGATCTCCTGGGCCGAGCCGTACCGGTGGCTGAATCGCTCCGCCCGGGTGCGCTCGCCGGGCAGCAGCTGACGCTCCATCTCCTCGACCGACTCCACCAGGATCGAGACCATCTGGTCCACGCACTCGCGGTCGATGCTGAGCGGCGGCGCCAGCCCGACCGTCTCGATGCCCATGGCCCGGCAGTAGAGCCCGCGCTCCCACGCCTCGAGTTCCACGGTCGTGCAGGCGGTGTGGGGGTGGGTGAACCCCCGCTTGGTGTCGCGGTCGGCGACGAACTCGATGCCGGCCATCAGGCCCATGCCGCGGATCTCGCCGACGGTGTCGAACCCGCCGAGTCGTTCGTGGAGCTGCTCGTGCAGGTAGGCCCCGACCTGCGCGGCGTTGTCGACCAGTCCGTCCCGCTCGATGATGTCCAGGTTGGCGAGCCCCGCTGCGCACGCGGCCGGGTGGCCGCTGTAGGTGAAGCCGTGGCTGAAGGGCATCTGGTTGGGCAGCCCGTCCGAGATCGTGTCCCACACGTGGTCCGCCACCACCGAGCCCCCCAGCGGCTGGTAGCCGCTGGTGAGCCCCTTGGCGAGCGTCACCAGGTCCGGCCGGATCCCGCCCCAGTGCTCGTGGCCGAACATCCTCCCGGTCCGCCCGAACCCGGTGACGACCTCGTCGACGATCAGCAGGATCCCGTGACGGTCGCAGATCTCGCGGATCCTCGGGAAGTAGTCGTCGGGCGGCGGGATGATGCCACCGGCCCCGATCACCGGCTCGGCGATGAACGCACCGATCGACTCGGCCCCGACCTGTTCGACGAGCTGCTCCAGGGAGTTCGCGCACGCCAGTCCGCAGTCGGGGTAGGTGAGACCGAGCTCGCACTTGTAGCAGTAGGGGGCGGCGACGTGCTGGAAGCCCTCGGCGTTGGGTCCGAAGTTCCAGTGCATCGGCAGGATGCCCGTCGCCGACATCGTGGCGATCGTCAGCCCGTGGTAGCCGTGGTGGCGGGCGACGATGGTCCGGCGGTCCTCGCCGCGCAGCGCCCAGTAGAGCCGGACGAGCTTGAAGTTCGTCTCGTTGGCCTCGGAGCCTCCCGAGGAGAACATCACGTGCTCCAGCCCGTAGGCGGGATCGAACATGCCGGCGAGCCGTTCGGCGAGCTCGATGGCGCGAGGGTGGGACTGTCCGTGGAAGGTCGTGAAGTAGTCGAGCTCCTCGAGCTGGCGGGTGACGGCCTCGATGATCTCCGGGCGGCCGTGTCCGACGGCGACGCACCAGAGGCCGGCGAAGCCGTCGATGATCCGCCGCCCCCGGTCGTCGGTGACCCACCAGCCGTCGCCGGCGGTGACGATGCGCGGGCCGCGCTCGGCCATCTCACGCGGCTCGGTCACCGGGTGGATCAGGTGGGCCGCATCGCGGGCGGCCAGACCCTGCAGCTGGACGGGTGTTCCGGTCGTTGGTGGGTTCACGCTGGTGCCTCCTGGGTGGTCCGGACGGGAGTGTCGGTCGGCCGCAGCGCGCCGACGAGTCGTTCGATGACGGCCACGGCCTCGGCGCGGCGGCCCGTGCGCAGCACGTAGAGCGTCGCCTCGGCCCAGGCGCCCATCAGGATCCGGGCCGTGGCCTCGGGGTCGACCTCGACGAGCTCGCCCCGGTCGACAGCGCGTGACAGGACGTCTCGGACGAGTTCGACGGCGGCTTCGTGGTCCGCCCGTCCCCCCTCGTCGAGCGCCGGGATCACCCAGGCGTCACGGAGGAAGAACCGGGCCTCGCCCAGGTCGCCCACGGTCGTGAGCCAGACCTGGAAGGCGCGCGTCATGTCCGACAGCAGGTCGCCGTCGGGGTGGTACGTGGCCGCCGTCGTGGCGCGCATGCGGTCGTACAGCTGGTGCTGCAGCTCCCGGCCCAGATCGTCCTTGTCGGTGAACCAGTGGTAGACGGCCCCCTTCGTGACGCCCGCAGCGGCCGCGATCTCCTCCACGGTGACCGCCTGGTAGCCGCGGGCAGCGAACTCCCGGAGTGCGGCGGCCAGGATCTCGTCCCGGGTCTGTTGTCCCCTCGGCACGCGTGCCACTCGCTCGGCCCCCTCGTCGACGGCGTGCGACCGCCCCCGTGCGTCCGACGCGCGAGGACCGACGCCCTGACGCTCGAGCATACGCAGCGTAGGTTCTGGCGTCCACGGGTCGGGCAGACTGTCGGCGTGGACCGGAACTTCTCGCCGTGGGCCTACTGGCGACTCCTCCAGGACCGCACACCGGACCCGCCGCCGGTCCCCGACGACCCGGCCGCCGCCCTCGGGTGGGCCGCCGAGGTGCGGACCCGGCTCGCCGGGCTGATCGGGGCCGACCCCGAACCGGTGGACCCGCAACTCGAACTCGGCGGGCCGATCGAGGAGCCGCACGGCAGCCGGAGACGGGTGGTGTTCGACTCCGAGGCGGGGATGTCCGTGCCGGCGTGGCTCGTCGAACCGGCGGCGCCGCGGCCCGGGGCGCCGGCGCTCCTGGTGCTGCACGGCCACGGGCTCGACAAGGACGGCGTGTGCGGTGTCGGGCCCGGGCCGTTCGGCACGCTCGACTACGGACGTCGGCTCGCAGCGGAGGGCTTCACGGTCCTGGCCCCGGACCTGCGGGGATTCGGCGAGCGGACCGACGGGATGCTCCCCGCGCCCCCGGCTGCGGCCGGCCCGGTCGCTGGCACGGCGTCTCCCGCAGGGGCGGACGACATCGTCGAGGGCATCCTCCGCCACCAGGCCGACTGCGGGTGGGACCTGGTGTGCGCGCTGCTCGCCGGCACCACGCCCATGGCCCGCAACCTGTGGGACCTGCGCCGGTCACTCGACGTCCTGGGCACCATTGCGCCCGGGAACCCCGAACGCTTCGGTGTCGTGGGGTGGTCCTACGGGGCGGCACTCGCAGTGCTGCTCGCCGCCGTCGACGACCGAGTGGCGGCGGCCGTCGCGTCGGGGTTCGTCTCGTCGTGGCGGGCGGCCCACCGGGTGCCGTGGAACCTGTGCGGTCGTCAGGTGCTCCCCGGCCTGCTCGGCGACCTGGAGCACCGCGACGTCGCGGCGCTGGTCGCACCGCGGGCACTGCTCGTCGAGAGCGCGCAGGACGACCTGCTCGCCCCGGCCGATGAGGCGGAGCGGACCGTGGCCGAGATCCGCCGCGCGTACGGCCTGCTGGGAGCGGACCCGGCGGTGGTGGAACACGACGTCGTGCCCGGCGGCCACGACTGGGACGGTCGGTCGGTCGTCGCATTCCTCGACGACCACCTGACCGGCTGAACGGCGGCGATCGTCCGCCCACGTGGTGCTGCGCCCGGTGGGCGACGCCCGGAACCGGGGTGGCACGCGGTGTCGAGCAGCGGAGGGAGTGGGATTCGAACCCACGGGACCCGTGAGGGCCCAACGGTTTTCAAGACCGTCGCATTCGTCCGCTCTGCCATCCCTCCCGGTGTCCGCCCGACCGCCGGAGCGGAACGGGCGCACGGATCACGGTGCCGGTGCGGCGCCGACGCCACCCGTCCGACAACCGAGGTACGCCACGACCCCCGGCTCACCCGGTGTCGTCGGCGGCACCCAGTCGCCGACCTCGACCCAGGCGAACACTCCGTCGGCCTCGCAGACACCCCAGTAGGCGAAGGGCATGGTCGCCCGGTCCCCGGCGGCGTCGAGCTCGACCTTGCCGCTGACTCCCTCGTGGCCGGCGGCGGCGGCCGCGAAGGCGTCACGGAGCTGTTGACCGGAGGTGGTCACGCCCACCTGTCGGAGGGCCTCGAGCGCGATCACCACGGCGTCGTAGGCGCCGTAGGCCAGCGCGTCGGCGTCGGGGACGGCCCGCTGGAGCGGCTCCGGCGCCGCGGCGGCGTCCTCGCCGACCGTCGGCAGCGGGCTCGGGTAGCCGAGCGCCGGCCCGGCGGCGAACCCGGCCGCGACGGTGTTCTCGATGAGCGCGTCGGACCTGGCGGAGCCGTCACCGCCGTAGAACGGCACGTTCTCGAGGGACTGGATGGTCGAGGCGGCGGCCAGGATCTCGGCGACCTCCTCGAACCCGGCCAGGTAGACGACCGTCTCCTCCTCGCCGCCGCCGCTCACGGCGTCGCCGAGCTCCCGGGCGACCTGGGCGTAGTCGGCTCCCTCCGCGGGGTACACGGGGCCCTCGACGACCGTCGCTCCCCGGGCCTGCACCGTGGCGGTCACCGCCGAGGCCAGACCGGCGTTGCCGGCGTCGTCACGGTGTGACACCACGACCCGTCGAGGACCGGGGTTCACGGTGATCAGGTCGCCGGACGCCACGCCCTCCACCTGGTCGGTGGGCACCATCCGGTACAGGGCGTCGCCCGGGATGGCGAGCGTGGAGGCGGTGCTGCCCTGGCTGACCAGCAGGATGCCGTTCTGGTTGGCGAAGTCCAGGATCTCGCGGGCCTCCGACGACGTCTGCGGACCGATCACGGTGGTGACGCCCTGCTCGTGGAGGCTCTGCAGTTCCTTCAGCGCGGTGGCCGGATCGCTGCCCGTGTCCCGCACGTCCAACGTGACGGCGAACCCCTGGGACGACGCCTCGACCAGCGCCGCCTCGAGCGCCGCCCGTGACTGGGTGCCGAGCGTCGATCCCGGGCCGGTGAGGTCGAGCAGGGCGCCGATCGTGACCGCCGTCGGGGCCGCCGAGCCGGCCGGGGCCGAGGTGGCCGCAGGCTCGTCGTCGCCGCCGCAGGCAGCGAGCGACAGGAGCACGGTCGTGAGGAGGACGGCGACGGAGGTGGTGCGCATGCGGTGATCCTAGGGTGCCGAGGTCGGGGAGCGACGCGACGAGGCCCGCGCTCAGCGGATCGAGTCGCGCAGGCCCCTGACCCACTCGTCGGCCTGCTGCTGGGCCACGAGCACCTCCTGCCGGGCGGCCGGTGCGGCGTCGCCGGCGGCGGGGTACGAACCGAGGAACTTCACGTCCGCCTGTCCGGCCTTGAGGTTGCGCAGACAGTCGGCGACCACCTCGTCGGCGACGTGACCCTCGAGCTCGAGGAAGAAGCAGTAGTCGCCGAGCGACGTCTTGGTCGGGCGGCTGAGCAGGAGGGTGAGGTTGATCGACCGCGCGGCGAACTCCTGCAGGATCGCGAGGAGCGAACCGGGGCGGTCCGCCTGCTGGAACACGACGAGCGACGTCTTGTCGTGGCCCGTCGGCGCGGGGATGCCCGACCGGCCGACGACCACGAACCGGGTGCGGTTCTCGGGGTGGGACTCGATGTCCCGAGCCGCCACGTCGAGTCCGTAGACCTCGGCGGCCCGCAGGTTGGCGATCGCCGCCAGGCCCGGCTCGTCCGGCGACGCGGCGGCGGTGGCGGCGGCCTCGGCCGTGGAGTTGGCGGCGCGGACCACGACACCCGGCAGGTGCTCCCGGAGCCACGTGCGGCACTGGGCCGCAGCCACGGGGATCGTCGTCACCGCCGTCACGTCCGTGAGCGTGCGCCCCGGCTGCACGAGGAGGTGCAGCGCGACCGGCTCGACGAGTTCCCGCTGCACGAGCACGTCGACGTCGAACGCCAGCGTGTCGACCGTGGCGTTGACCGTCCCCTCGATGGCGTTCTCGATGGGCACGACCCCCAGCTCGACCTCGCCCTCGTGGACGGCGAAGAGCACGTCGCCCATGGTCGGCAGCGGCACCAGGTCGGCGGCGGCCAGGTCCTCCTGGGCGTGGATGGCCTGCTCCGTGAAGGTGCCCACCGGTCCGAGGAAGGCCACCCGGGGCCTGCTGGTCGACTCGTCGGGCGGCGGCACTCCAGCAGGGTACCGGTGGACCCGTGTCCGGCCGGGAACGCATTCGCCGCCCGGTGACCGTGCCGCCGGAGCGAGGCGGTGTCGTCGGCGTGCGGCCGTGTCGTCGTGGGTGGGCGAGCGGTACCGTGACCTCGTGGCGACGTCGGCGGATCCGACGGCGGCAGGGGGCCTCACGGTCGCGCCGCCCGTGACGCGGTGGCTCGGCGCGCCGTGGGCCGACCAGGCGATGGTGTGGGCCTGGGTGCCGTTCGCGTTGCTCGGCGCCTTCCTGTCGGACCGGGTGGCGGCCGCCGTGGCGGTGACCTACGCGTTCAGCTACAGCCACCAGCTCCTGACCCTGCCGCTCGTGTACGGCGACGGCGCCACGTTCCGGTCACGGCGCCTCGTGTTCACCCTGGCCCCGGTGGTCGTGGTGGTCGCGGTGGCGGTGCTGTGGACCGAGGCGTTCGTGCTCCTGGCGATCGTCGGTGCGTCGTGGAACGTCTTCCACACCCTGCAGCAGCGCTACGGGCTGGTCCGGCTCTACGGCCGACGGGTCGGCCAGGATCGTCCGGGTGTCGAGCGCTGGCTGATCTTCGCCGGGTTCGGCACGGCGCTCACGGCGGCGGTGGCCTCGCCCCGGCTCGGCGACCAGTTCCGTTCGGGTGTGCTCGACCTGGGTGAGCCCGGCATGAACACGTGGACCGCCGGTCTGCTCGCCGACGCCCGCCCCGTCGGCGCCGTCCTGGCCCCGGTGCTGCTCGTGGTCACGGCCGTGCTCGGGTGGCGGTGGTGGCAGGAGGAGCGCGGTCGCCCACAGAACCGGGCCAAGCACTGGTACCTGGGGAGCACCATGGTCATGTTCGCCGTGGCCCCGTTCGCTCCGATGGCGGCCCTGCTCGGGTTCATCGGCAGCCACGCGGCCGAGTACTACGTGGTCGTGGCCCGCTCACTGCGCGGCCGGACGGCGGCCACCCCCCGGTCGCTCCTCGCCCGGGTCACCGCCGTCCTGCGGCCGTGGCCGGCGGTGGTCCTGTTCGGCGTGGGCGCCGTCTGGCTCGTCTACTGGTCCATGACCACGTCGCTCGGCGTGGCTGCGTTCGTCGTGGCGCTGTCGCTGAGCGCGCTGCACTTCCTGTACGACGGGATCATCTGGCGGGTCGGCCGACCGGCGTACCGGGTGACGTTCCGCGGCCTGCAGTCACCCTGAGGCGTCGTCCCGCGCCGCCGGCCGCCGGGCGTGACGCCACAGCGACCGGTACGTCGGCCAGGTGAGGTCCTCGGTGACGTAGCCGGCCCGTTCGAGCTCACGGTGGAACTCGGGGAGCCGCGCGAACGGCACACCGATGTCGACGTGGTGGGCCAGGTGCCACCCCGTGTTGAACGGGACCATCCAGAACCGGGCCGAGGGCGACTGCCGGACGTGGTGGGTGGCCACCCGGCGGTCGTCGGACTCGCGGAGGCCGCCGTGCTCGGCGACGGAGCGCAGCCGGTTGAGGACGCGCCACGCCGTCATCCAGGGCAGCAGCCAGAACAGCGGGTAGGTCCACCACCGGCCGGTGAGCCACCACAGTCCGACGAACAGCGCGACCTGCCACAGGGTGATCCGCAGCGCCACGCCACGGGCCGTCGGCGAACGGAACGCGAGCAGGAGCAGCTTCAGGTTCTTCCAGCCGGACACCCCGCTGGCGTCCCGCCGGAGCTTCCGGTGCCACGACGCGGTGGTGATCGGGTACCCCGAGTAGAGGGCCACATCGGGTTCGGTCGGGCCGAACTCGCGCCGGTGGTGCGCCATGTGCCCGCGGCGGTAGGCGTCGATCGGGACGAACGCCGGGTAGGCGACGAGCCACGCCCCCACCAGGTCGTTGAGGCGCCGGTCGGAGAACAGCAGCCGGTGGGCGGCCTCGTGGCCGAGGATCGCGAAGCGGGCGAACGACCGGCCCATCAGCGGGAACGCGACGATCCACCCGACCGGATGGTCCCACCGGGCGACCAGCCACAGCAGTCCGACGGACTGGATCCACAGCCCGGCCACGTGGCACGCGTTGGCCAGGTCGGGGATCCGGTACAGCCGGGTCCGCAGCTCGCCGAGCGGACGGCCGGTGGCGGCGAGCTCGGCCGTCGGGAGGACGTCGGTGAGCGAGTCCTCGGGGGGCTCCATGGTCCGCGTCGGGGTGACCCGGTCCCGCGCACCCCGTCCTCCGCCAGCGGTCCCCAGCACGCCCCGGAGGTTACGGCAGAACTGACAGCTGTTCCAGATCAGTAGCGCCCTCGGGTCGCCGCCGGTAGGGTGCGGCGGTGGCGGAACCCGAACCCCGGCCCCCCGGCCTCCGGCCGCTCTCGGCCAGGTCCGTGGTGCTCTCCACCCTCCTCGGGACCGATCCGCCGTCGCTGCCCCCCGACCGTCTGCGCCGGGCCGGTGAGCTGTTCGGGTTCCGCTCCGGGACCGTCCGCACGGCGCTCAGCCGGGCCGTGGCCTCGGGGGAGGTGGTGCGGGAGCCGACCGGCTGGTACCGGCTCGCCGGACCGCTCCTCGAGCGACAGCGTCGTCAGGACGAGGGTCGGACCGGTCCACGGTCGCCGTGGTCCGGAGCGTGGCGCACCGCGGTCGTGCTGGGCGGACCGCGCCCAGCGGAGCAGCGGGCCGAGCTCCGTCGGGCCATGGGGTCACTGCGCTTCGGCGAGCTCCGGGACGGCGTGTGGATGCGTCCCGACAACCTGCACGTCGTCCGCTCGTCGTGGGCCTGGGGTGTGGTGGGCCCGGCGTGCACCTGGGCGCAGTCCTGGCCCGACCACGCCGCCGACCTGCCGGCACGGCTGTGGGACCTGTCTGCCTGGTCGACCACGGCCGAGTCGCTCCGCCGGTCGCTCGGTCCGCTGCTCGTCGCGCTCGAGCGTTCCGACCCGACGGCGCTCCGGCCCGGGTTCGAGGTGTCGGCAGCGGTGCTGCGACACCTGGCCCTCGACCCGCTGCTGCCCGCCGAGCTCCTGCCGCGTCGCTGGCCGGGTCGGGAGCTGCGCAGCGCCTACGAGCGGTTCGACCGGGCGTACCGTCGACTCCTCCGGGGCTACCTGGTCGACGGCGACCCGGCGGGGCACCCGACCGCCGGCGCTACCGTGTCGACGTGACCGACGCGCCCACGACCGACCGCTGCTACTTCCGTCAGCTCCTCGCCGGTCGGGACTTCGCGGTCGGCGATCCGGTGGCCGGCCAGATGGTCAACTTCTCGTACCTCATCGGAGATCGCGGGACGGGCGAGTGCGTCGTGGTCGACCCCGCCTACGCCGTGGCCGACCTGGTCGACGTGGCCGCCGCCGACGGCATGCGGCTGACGGGTGCCCTCGTCACCCACTACCACCCGGACCACTGCGGCGGTTCCATGATGGGCATGCGGATCGAGGGCGCCGCCGAGCTGCTGTCGATCGTCGACGTACCGGTGCACGTCCAGGCCGACGAGGCCGAGTGGGTGCTGAAGGTCACCGACCTCTCCACCGAGGACCTGGTCACGCACGGCCCCGGCGACCTGGTCACCGTGGGTGCCGTGCCCGTGGAGCTGATCCACACCCCGGGTCACACGCCCGGGAGCCAGTGCTTCCTGGTCGACGGTCGCCTGGTCGCCGGCGACACGCTCTTCCTCGACGGTTGCGGGCGAACCGACCTGCCCGGGGGTGACCCGGAGGCGCTCTACTACAGCCTCACCCAGACGCTCGCGGCGGTCCCCGACGACGTGGTGCTCTACCCCGGTCACCAGTACTCGGTGGAGTCGTTCGCCCGGTTGGGTGACACCCGTCAGCGCAACGTGGTGTTCAGGCCCTCCACGCCGGAGCAGTGGCTCCGGATGTTCGGCGGCGGCTGAACCCGGATCCCCCGGTCGATCGGCCGCCGGTGGGAGAGTGGACGGCGTGGGCGAGGTGGACGACCCCCCTGGCGCCGCCGACGGCGACCGTGCGACGACGGCACCGGACGCTCCCCGCCCGGGCGTGAGCGCCGATGCGCTGAGCGTCGACGGTGGGTCCGGCGCGCTGACCCTGGACGCCGGCGACACGAGGGTTCCCCGTTGGTTCTGGCGGGTCGCCATCTCGGTGATGGTCGCCGTCGCGCTCTACCAGTTCAGTCGGTACGTCTTCACCCAGCTGAGCGGGCTCCTGCTGCTCGTCGTGGTGGCGCTCTTCCTGTCGTTCGCCGTCGAGCCCGCCGTGGACAAGCTGCAGGACCGGGGCTGGAAGCGGAGCGTCGCCACGCTCGTGTGCTTCCTGGTGGTGTTCGTCGGCACCGGGGTGTTCCTGTTCGTCATGGGCGGACTCGTCGTCGACCAGGTGACCGAGCTGGTCAACCGGGCCCCCGACTACCTGGACAACGGCACCGGCTGGATCAACGACACGTTCAACACCGAGCTCACGACCGACACGATCACCGAGCAGATCGAGGGCTACCAGACCGACCTGACCGGACTGGCCCAGAACGTCGGCGGTCGGGTCCTGTCGGTGACCGGTCGGGTGGTCGGTCTGATCTTCCAGGCGTTCACCGTGGCGCTGTTCGCCTACTACATGACCTCGCAGGGGCCGAAGCTGCGGCGCAACGTCTGCTCGGTCCTGCCGGAGCGCAACCAGCGGACCGTGCTCCTCCTGTGGGAGCTCGCCATCCAGAAGACCGGCGGGTGGCTCTACTCCCGGCTGCTGCTCGCCGTCCTCGCCTCGTCCATCGCCTGGGTCGCCTTCGCCCTCATGGGACTGCCGTCCCCGCTGGCGCTCGCGCTCTGGCTCGGCCTGGTCAGTCAGTTCATCCCGGCGATCGGCACCTACCTCGCCGGCGCGCTGCCCCTGCTGGTCGCCCTGGTCAACAACCCGATCACCGCGGTGTGGGTGGTGATCTTCATCGCCGTCTACCAGCAGATCGAGAACTACCTGCTCTCGCCCAAGATCACCTCGCAGACCATGGACCTGCACCCGGCGGTGGCGTTCGGTTCCGCGATCGCCGGTGGCACCCTGCTCGGTCCGCTCGGGGCGATCATGGCGCTGCCGGCCGCCGGTGTGATCCAGGCGTTCGTCTCCACCATCCTCCGACGCCACGAGGTGGTGGACTCCCGACTGCTGAGCCTGGAGGACGACGACACCGAGGAGGGCCAGGCGGCCTTCCGCGACGCCGTCCGCCGAGCGGTGCGCACCTCGGACCAGGAGCCCGACGCGTCACCACCGGACGGCGGTCCGCCCGGGACCTGACCCCGGGGTCAGGTGTCGTCGAGGAGCAGGAGTCGCGCGACGTTGCGGACGAGCGGTCCGTCCTCGTCGTCCCAACGCTCCACGCGGTGACACCACGCGGCGTCGAGGGCACCGAGGGACACGCCCCGGTCGCAGACGGGCAGGTGCAGCACCGACCGCACGCCCAGGTCGCCGAGCGTGCCGCCGGCGACGCAGGGGATCCGCTCGGCGGTGGCGACGAAGAGGAACTGCTCCGGTCGCACCCCGGGCAGTCCCCACCGGGCCTCGGCCGGCCAGGACTCGGTGCCGGGAGTGGCGACACGGACCCGGCCGTGTCGGTCCGTCACGCGGACGTGGTCCGCCCCGAGGTGTCGTGCGACGGCCTCGAGCCCGCGCCGTCGGGTCCAGTCCGACGACACGCCGGTCGCGGTCAGACGCGCCAGGTGGTCGAGGCACGAGCGGACGTGCTCGGACGACTGGACGCTCCCGCTGGATCCCACGTCGGGTTCATCGGCAGGGACCACCCCTGACTGGAGTGTTCGCGGCGTCAGTCCCCGGAGGATTCGGGTGGTCGCCAGAAGAGCAGCAGCGTGCCCACGCCCGTGACGAGCCCGGGGACCACGGCGATCAGGAGCCCTCGCCACCCGACGTTCAGGATCTCGTCGAGTCCGGTGACGGCGTCCAGCGACCACGCGCCCGGCCCCAGCGCACCGATGACGGCGGCGAAGGTCCCCAGGATGAAGACGTACTCCCAACCGTTCTTGAACATGAAGAACCCGCTGCGGTGGTCGGTCCGGGCGGCGACCACACAGATCCCGATGACGCCGGCCGCAGCGAGCGGCGTGAGCAGACCCAGACAGAGCAGCACGCCGGCCCCGAGCTCGGTGGTGGCGGCCGCGTAGGCGTGGATGCGCCCGTTGGGACGCATGCCCAGACCCTCGAACCAGTTCGCCGTCCCGGCGATCCGCCCGCCCCGGAAGGCCTTGTTGTAGCCGTGCAGGAAGATCGTCACGCCCACGATCACCCGGGCCAGGAGCATGACGGTGTCGAACTCGGTGGTGGATGGCACGGGGCGAGCGTAGGTCACCCGGCGGTGGGCGCCGCCGACCACACCGGCAGCACGACGCGTGCCAGCAGTCCCGGTCCCGACGGCGCGGGCAGCAGGCGGACGGTTCCGTCCGATCGCTCGACGAGCTGCGCCACCACCGACAGGCCGATCCCGGAGCCGCCGGGGGTGGCGTCGGGGGCGCGCCAGAACCGGTCGAAGGCGCGCTCGCACGCGGCGGCGTCGAGTCCCCGACCGTGGTCACGCACCTCCACCGTGACGCGACCCGGGTCGTCGACCCTGCTGGACAGGTCGATCGTCGATCCGGCGGGGGCCACGTCGAGCGCGTTGTCGATCAGGTTGTCGAGAATCTGGTCCAGTCCGCCCGACACCACCGCCGCGGCCGCCGAGCTGGCCACGTCGACCGTGATCGTGACGCCCTGCTCGGCGGCGAGCGGCCGCCAGCGGTCGGCGGCACCGGTCACCACCTCGTCGGTGTCGACCGGCCCGACGACGAGGTGGTCCCCCGTGGCACGAACGAGGCCGAGCAGGTTGGCGACCAGCTGCGAGAGCCGGTCGATCTCGGCGGCGATCGCCTGCACCTCCTCGTCGGCGTCGGGGCGGTCCCCGACCTGTTCCTCGAGGCTGTCGAGTCGGAGCCGGATCGCCGTCAACGGGGTGCGGAGCTGGTGCGAGGCGTCGGCGACGAACCGGTCGCGTGAGTCCACCAGGGCCTCGATCCTCCCGGCCATGGTGTCGAACCGGCCGGCCAGGTCGACGAGCTCCGGAGGTCCCTCGTCCAGGTCGAGACGGGCCTCCAGATCGCCCTCGGCCAGGGCGTCGGTGGCGGTGGTGAGCTGGCGCACCGGTCGGAGCACCCAGGAGGAGACGATCCAGCCGAGCGCTCCGGCCGCGGCGAGGACGAACGCCGAGAGCAGGCCGAGCCGGAGCCAGTTGGCGCGCACCTGTTGTGACAGGACGTCGGTGTCGAAGGTGACCCGGACGGCGCCGCGCAGCGATCCGCCACTGGCCACGGGGACGGCCGCGTAGGCGAGCTCGCTCCCCACCGTCTCCGAGGGTCGGACGCCCGTCCCCAGCGTCCCGTTGAGCGCCGCGGCGATCTCGGGCCGGGTCGAGTAGTCCCGGCCCGTCGGGACCCCGGGTTCGCTGTCGGCGATGCTGCGGCCGAGGTCGTCGGTGACCACGACGCGTCCGCCCGTGCGGACCTCGTAGTCGTCGACCACACGGGCGACCGAGGTGGTGTCGCCCTCCTCGAGCCGCTCCTCGACGAGCGACGCGAGCACCCGGGCGTCGCGCTCGATGTCGCCGAGGAGTCGGTCCTGTTGTCGCGAGGCGTACGTCAGCCCGAGTGGCAGGACGACGAGCGCCAGGACGAAACCGGCGAGCAGCACGAAGGCTGCGAGGATCCGCGCCCTCACGGCCGGTCGGATCCGGCTGGTCCGGCCTCCTCGGCCGGGTCGCCGCTCCCGAGCACCGGGTGCTCGACCAGCCGGAACCCGACGCCTCGGACGGCCTCGATCCACTCCGGGTGGCCGAGCTTGCGACGGACCGACGCCACGTGGACGTCGAGGGTCTTGGCGGACCCGAACCAGTGCGGGTCCCAGACGTCGTGGAGGATGTCGCTGCGTCGGGCCACCGTGCCGGGGTCGCGGGCCAGGTAGGCCAGCAGGTCGAACTCCCGGGCGGTGAGGCGGACCTCCTCGCCCCCCACGCTGACGCTGCGTCGTCGTTCGTCGATCGACAGGTCGCCGACGGTGCTCACCTCAGGCTGCGGTGCCGCGCTCGTGCCGCCACGACGGGTCACCGCCCGGATGCGGGCCACCAGCTCGCGCAGTCCGAACGGCTTGACCACGTAGTCGTCCGCACCCGACTCGAGCAGCACGACGCGGTCGATCTCCTCCGACCGGGCGCTCGCGACGATGATCGGCACCTCGCTCGTCGCCCGGATGCGCCGGCACACCTCGGTGCCGTCGAGGTCGGGGAGTCCCAGGTCGAGCACCACGAGGTCGTGGTCGGCGGCCTGGTCGACGGCGGCGGCACCGGTGGTCACCAGGGTGGGCTCGAACCCGTGCCGACCCAGACCGCTCACGAGCGCCCGGGCGATCGAGGGGTCGTCCTCCACGACGAGCACGCGCACGGTCGACAGCGTGTCACACGGTCCCGACGGCACCCCGGGCGGCCGTCGATCTTTACCGAAAGCTCACCGTCCGCTGGACCGACGTTGGGACGGAGGTCCCTACCCTCGACCTCGTGATCACCAAGCAGCTCACCGCCACCTTCGTCGCCGCCTTCCTGACCGCCGGGGCCGCCTCGGCGGCCGTGGCCGTCAACCTCTCCGCCAGCTCGGAACCCACCCCGACGCCGGCGGGTCAGCTCGCCGCCGTCGAGTCCACCACCACGGCGCCTCCCGCCACGCCGTCGACCATCGTCGTCGACGTCACGGTGCCCGACCTGCCGCCGGTGCCCGCTGCGGCGCCGGCGTCCGAGCCGGCCCCGCCGGAGCAGTTCGTGGACGGGGGTTCCTCAGGGGGCGGCGCTGGTGGGTCAGGAGGGTCCTCGTCGGACTCGACGTGGGTCGAACCGGGGCTGTCGTACGTCGCGGAGGCCCCCGCCGGGTCGGCGCCACCCGCGGGCGGGTCAGGTGCTCCCCGCTACGAGGAGGAGTACGAGGACGAGCGTGAGTACGAGGACGAGGAGGAGTACGAGGACGACGAGGACGAGGGTCGTGACGACGACGACTGATCGGTCCCGACGCCGACGCCGGCACCCGGCCGACACGGCCCGCCGGCTGGCCGCCGGACTCGCCGGAGCCGCCATGTTCGGCCTGGTGGCCTGGATGGGCGCCAGCTCGGACCGGTCGGCGGCGGCAGCACCGGTCGCGGCGCCGGCCCCGACCACGGCGCCCCCGCCGACGACGGCGCCGCCGCCGGTGATCGTCATCCGGCGCGTCCACGTACCGGCGCCGACGCCCGCGGACGCCGGGTCGAGCGACGCGGGCTCGAGCAGCTCGTCCTCGAGCGGGTCGGGTGCCGGCCGGTCCGGTTCGGGTCGGTCGGGCTCCGGTCGCTCGTCCTCGGGTGGCTCCTCCGGCGGTTCGTCCGGTGGTTCGTCGGGCGGCTCGGTGTCGTCGAGTCGGCCCAGCGGTTCGTCGGGCGGTGCCGTGAGCGCTCCCCGACCGGCCCCGGCGCCGAGGCCGGCTCCGGCCACGCGGTCGTCCGCGAGTTGAGCCGCGACGTGGACTCCGCCCGTTGGGCCACGGCGCACCTCATGGGGACCGACGTCCACGTCGCCGTCGTCGGTCCCGACGCTGCGATCGAGCCGTCCTCCGTGGTCGAGCGACTCGCCGGTCTCGAGCGCCGGTGGTCCCGGTTCGTGCCCGAGAGCGAGGTGTCCGCACTCAACGCCCGTGACGGTGGTGGGGTCCTGGTCAGCGCCGACACGGCCGAACTGCTCGCCCGCTCGGTCGAGGCGTGGCACGCCACCGCCGGCCGCTTCGACCCGTTCGTGGGCGACCTGCTCGTCGAGCTCGGCTACGACGGCTCGTTCCCGTGGTCGGGCCGACGTGGCCGACTGCCGGCACCTCGTCCGTCCCCGGCCCAGCGCGTGCACGTGGACGTGGCCACCGGACTCGTCGACCTGGGCCCCGGGACCCGGTTCGACCCGGGTGGGATCGGCAAGGGCTGCGCGGCCGACCTGGTGGTCGACGGACTGCCCGAGCACCTGGCCGCCGCGACCGGGGTGCTCGTGAACGTCGGTGGCGACCTGCGGGTCTGGGGCGTGACGCCCGCAGGTGGGTGGGAGGTGGAGGTCGACCACCTGGTCGGCCCTCCGGTCCGGGTGTCGCTCACGCACGGGGCGCTCGCGACCTCCTCGACCCGACGCCGACGCTGGCCCCTGTCCGACGGCGGTGAGGCGCACCACGTGGTCGACCCGTCGACCTGCCGGCCGGTGACCGGCCCCGTCGCCTCGGTGAGCGTCCTGGCCGGCGAGGCGTGGTGGGCGGAGGCGGTCGCCACCGCCGTGCTGGTCGGCTGGGGCATCGACGGCCCGGACCCGGTGCTGGTCGACCTCTCGGGCGACCTGGGTGTGCTCGTGACCACGAACGACGGCGAACAGTTCGTGCTGGGCGGACGTGGATCCGAGTTCATGGTCGTGGCCCCGGAGGCCGATGGAACCCTCGTGGAGTCGAACGTGCTCGAGGGGTCGTGCCGGGAGGTGGTCGGGTGAGCGAGCAGTTCTGGTGGTTCGTCGCCCGGTCCAGCGGCATGGTCGCCGCCGTCCTGATCGCCCTCACCGTGGTGTGGGGGTTGTTGGTGAGCACCCGGATGATCCCCCGGAAGGGGGTGCCCGCGTGGCTCACCGACCTGCACCGGGGGCTCGCGGGACTCTCGGTCACGTTCGTCGTCGTCCACCTCCTCGCGGTCTGGGCCGACAGCTTCGAGGAGTTCACCCTCGTCGAACTCGTCGTGCCGTTCGCCTCTGACTGGAAGCCCGCGCCCGTCGCCTGGGGTGTGTTCGCCGTCTGGTTGCTCGCCGTGGTGCAGGTGTCGTCGTGGTTCCAGCGCCGGTTGTCACGGCGTCGGTGGCACCTGCTCCACCTGCTCTCGTACCCGCTCGCCGTGCTCGTCGGTCTCCACGCCATGACGGCCGGCACCGATGCCGACAACCCGTGGTTCCGCTGGGTGACGCTCGGCCTGGCGTCGGTGGTGTGCTTCCTCACCATCTACCGCATCCTGACCAGGGGGTCCCGTCCCGCCCGGGTGCCCGCCGGCGCCCGATCGGCGGTGGCGGGTCGAGGTCGCCCAGCGACCGGTTCGGTCGCCGGTGCCGCCCCGCCCGTTCCGGACCGGCCGGCGCCGCTGGGCGGCCCCTCCGCACCGGTGCTCACGCCGCCGCCGTACCGGGGACCGGTGGCTTCGGAGTCGGGCGTGGACCTCCGGTAGCCTCGCCGCCGTTCGGAGCCCGTCGGAGCGGCGGGTCCCGGCGGACGTGCCACCGGGTGCGGTGGTCGAGGAGGTCCACGTGGCAACAGCCGACGACAGTCCGGTCGGGTCGTCCCGGTCCCTGGCGGGCGCGTTCCCGGCGGCGACCCGCGAGGAGTGGGAGGCCGCCGTCGCCGGTGCCCTGAAGGGCCGAGCGTCGAGCACGCTGCGATCCACCACGCCGGGTGGCGTCGAGGTCGAGCCGCTCCACGTGCCGGGCGAGGGGGCCACCGGCCACGACGGATCGGGCTTCCCCGGGGCGGCTCCGACCACGAGGGGTGTCCACCCGGCACCCCGACCGTTCGGGTTGTGGGAGGTGCGTCGACCGGTCGACGCTCTCGACGCGACCGTCGCCAACCGTCAGGCGCTCGAGGACCTCGAACGCGGGGTGACGGCACTCGAGATCCCGTTCCCGCCCGCGACACCGTCCGACCTCCCGGCGCGACTCGACGGCGTGCTCCTCGACCTGGCGCCGGTCGTGCTCCGGGCGGGTTGGTCCTTCGAGTCGGCCGCGTCGGCGCTCGAGGGGCTCTGGGACCAGCAGGGTCTGGGCGGCGCCGACACCGTCGGTGGGTTCGGCGCCGACCCGTTCGCCGCCCTGGCCGCCGAGGGGCAGGCCGACCTCCCGGTCGGTGAGGCCCTCACCCGGGCCGCCGAGCTGGCCGTCCGGACCGCTGCGACCCGCCCGGGTGTCCGGACGATGACGGTGTCGTCGCTCCCGGTCGTCGAGTCGGGCGCGTCCGAGGTCCTCGAGCTCGCCGTGGTGCTCTCGACCGGTGCCGCGTACCTGCGCGAGCTCGGCGCCGCCGGACTCGACGTCGACGACGCCGTCTCGCAGATCGAGCTCGAGCTCGCGGCCGACACCGACGTGTTCGTGACGATCGCCAAGGTCCGCGCCGCCCGGCGTCTCTGGTCGGCGCTCACCTCGGCGTGCGGCGGCTCGGGGGTGCCGGGATCGCCGCTGTCGGTGCGCACGGCCCGCCGCATGCTCACGACGCGCGACCCGTGGGTGAACCTGCTGCGGGTCACCGCCGCGACGTTCGCCGCCGGCGTGGGTGGTGCCGACAGCATCACGACCGACAGCTACGACGCGCTGCTCGCCGGTTCGTCGGACCTGGGCCGCCGCATGGCGCGCAACACGCAGCTCCTGCTGCTCGAGGAGTCGTCGCTCGGCCGGGTGCTCGACCCCGCGGGCGGCTCGGCGTTCCTCGAGGAGCTCACCGAGCGGATCGCACAGGCGGCGTGGTCGACCTTCCAGCAGCTCGAGGAGGCCGGCGGTGTCGGCCGGGCGTTGGTCGACGGCACGCTGGCCGCTCGCGTCGCCGACGAACGGTCGCGGGTGGAGGCCCAGGTGGCCACGAGGCGTCGACCGATCACCGGCGTGAGCGAGTTCCCTGATCTGGAGGAACCCGCGCCCGAGGTCGCCCCGGTCGACCCGCACACCCCGCTCCTCGTCCCCGTCCGCTGGGCCGAGGGGTACGAGGAGCTCCGGGACCTCGCCGACGCCGCCCGGGCGGACGGCCGGGAACCCACCGTGTTCCTGGCCAACCTCGGACCGGTCGCCGTGCACACCGCTCGGGCCACGTTCACCCGCAACCTGTTCGCCGCCGGGGGGATCCGGGCGGTCACGACCGAACGGGGCGACACCACGGGCTACGACGACCCGGCCGAGCTGGCCGCCGACGCGGCGGCGTCCGGCGCGGCGATCGTGTGCCTGTGCTCGTCCGACGCGGTCTACGCCGAGCGTGGAGCTGACGCAGCCGCGGCGCTCGCCGGGAGCGGCGTCGGGCGGGTCTACCTGGCGGGTGCGCCGGGTGACGACCGCGAGCGGCTCACGGCCGCCGGGGTCGACGAGTTCGTCCACATCGGCGTCGACGTGCTCGACGTCCTGCGTCGGGCCCTCGAGGTCTGCGGCGTGACGGGAGGTGTCCGGTGAGCAGCTTCGAGGTCCCCGACTTCACCCAGGTCCCGCTCCCCGGGGTGGTGCCGCCACCGGCGGACGCCCGCGACGCCTGGGAGGAGGCGGTGGAGGCCGCCACCGGCGTCGAGCCCGGGAAGCTCGTGTGGTCGACCCCGGAGGGGATCGACGTGGCACCGCTGTACTCCGCGGCCGACGTCGCCGATCTGGACTTCCTCGACACCTTCCCGGGGCTGCCGCCGTTCCTCCGGGGCCCGTACCCGACCATGTACGTCAACCAGCCGTGGACCATCCGGCAGTACGCCGGGTTCTCCACCGCCGAGGACTCCAACGCCTTCTACCGGCGCAACCTGGCCGCGGGCCAGAAGGGTCTGTCGGTGGCGTTCGACCTGCCGACCCACCGGGGCTACGACTCCGACAACCCCCGGGTCGTCGGCGACGTGGGCATGGCCGGTGTGGCGATCGACTCCATCTACGACATGCGCGTGCTGTTCGACGGGATCCCGCTCGACCAGATGAGCGTGTCCATGACCATGAACGGCGCGGTGCTGCCGATCATGGCGCTCTACATCGTCGCCGGTGAGGAGCAGGGGGTGCCGCCCGAGCAGCTGGCGGGGACCATCCAGAACGACATCCTCAAGGAGTTCATGGTCCGCAACACCTACATCTACCCGCCGGCCCCCTCCATGCGGATCATCTCCGACATCTTCGCCTACACCTCCCAGCGGATGCCGAGGTTCAACTCCATCTCGATCTCCGGCTACCACATGCAGGAGGCGGGGGCGACGGCCGACCTGGAGCTCGCGTACACGCTGGCCGACGGCCTCGAGTACGTGCAGGCGGGGCTGGACGCCGGGCTCGACGTCGACGCGTTCGCGCCGCGGCTCAGCTTCTTCTGGGCGATCGGCATGAACTTCTTCATGGAGGTCGCCAAGCTCCGCGCCGGCCGCCTGCTGTGGGCGTCGCTCGTCGAGGAGCGGTTCGGTCCGTCCAACCCCAAGTCGTTGTCGCTGCGCACGCACTCCCAGACGTCGGGCTGGTCGCTCACCGCGCAGGACGTGTTCAACAACGTCGTGCGCACGTGCGTCGAGGCGATGGCGGCCACGCAGGGCCACACCCAGAGTCTCCACACCAACTCCCTCGACGAGGCGCTCGCCCTGCCGACCGACTTCTCGGCCCGCATCGCCCGCAACACCCAGCTGTTCCTGCAGCAGGAGTCCGGCACGACCCGCGTGATCGACCCGTGGGGTGGGAGCTACTACGTCGAGCGGCTCACCGCCGAGCTGGCCGACCGGGCGCTCGCCCACATCCGTGAGGTCGACGAGCTCGGCGGCATGGCGGCGGCGATCTCGGCCGGCCTCCCCAAGCTGCGCATCGAGGAGGCGGCCGCCCGGACCCAGGCCCGGATCGACTCCGGCCGTCAGCCCGTCATCGGGGTCAACAAGTACCGGCTCACCGAGCACGAGGACGTCGAGGTCCTCAAGGTCGACAACTCGGCGGTGCGCGCCGGACAGATCGCCAAGCTCGAGCGGCTGCGGGCCGAGCGCGACGACGACCGGGTGCGCTCCGCGCTCGACGCGCTGACCCGGTGCGCCGACTCGGGCGAGGGCAACCTGCTCGAGCTGGCGGTCGACGCCGCCCGGGCCCAGGCGTCGGTCGGGGAGATCAGCGACGCGCTCGAGGTGGTCTACGGTCGGCACCGGGCCGACATCCGGTCCATCTCGGGCGTGTACCGCAGCGAGCTCGGCGAGCGGGGAGGTGCCGTGGACGAGGTGCGTTCGCTGGTCGAGTCGTTCGAGCGGGCCGACGGCCGACGGCCGCGCATCCTGCTGGCCAAGATGGGTCAGGACGGCCACGACCGGGGTCAGAAGGTGATCGCCTCCGCGTTCGCCGACCTGGGCTGGGACGTCGACATCGGCCCGCTGTTCCAGACGCCCGAGGAGGCGGCCCGGCAGGCGGTCGAGGCCGACGTCCACGTGGTCGGGGCGTCGTCGCTGGCGGCCGGGCACCTCACCCTGGTGCCGGCGCTGCGCGACGCGCTCGCCGATCTGGGTCGTCCGGACATCGTGGTCGTGGTCGGCGGGGTGATCCCGCCGCAGGACTACGACGAGCTGCGGGCCGCCGGCGCTGCGGCGATCTTCCCTCCGGGGACGGTGATCCACACCGCTGCGGCCGACCTGTTGCGGGAGCTCGCCGACCGCCTCGGCTACGACCTCACCTGATCGCCCCTCCCCCCCCTCCCCCCGCTTTGTGGTGCGAGCTCCATGCGTTCGCATGTCGCTCGCACCACGAAGTCGGCAGTGGGAGGCAGCAGGGCCAGGTGTTGGGCCGGGTAGCTGGCGGCGTCAGCTGAAGAAGTTGATCGCCGTGGGGTTGGTCCGGTTCGGGAGCGCCCCACCGTTGCCGAGCTGACCCGAGGAATCGCTACCCCAGCAGTGGAGGCCGGGGGTCGATCCGGTCCGCATGCCGCAGGTGTGCCGACCTCCTGCGGTCAGTTCGCCGAACGTCGTCGGCTCGGCCGTGCCGGCGTTCAGCACCTCTGAAGACCCGGACTCCTCGACGGAGGTCACGCCTCGTCCGAGCTGACCCGACTGATTGGCTCCCCAGCAGCGGGCGGTGCCGTTGGCGACGAGCGCACACGCGTGCTGGTCGAGACCGGTGGCGTTGCTCACGGTGATGCCGACAGCACCGCCGGCATCGTTCGAGCCGAAGAACACTGCGAACGGTGCGGCGGGTTGGATGACCGAGCTGCTGGGGAACAGCAGCTGTCCCGACTCGTTGGAACCCCAGCAGCGGATGCTCCCGTCGACGATGAGGGCGCAGGTGTTCGCACCCCCCGCCGCCAACTCGACGATCCCACCCATTGCCGCCGTCGAGATCGGTGACGTGACCACGGTCTGGGGCAGGAACGCGAAGGTCCCCGAACCGCCGGAGCCGTCGCCGAGCTGGCCGACCTCCGATGACCCCCAGCACCGGGCGGTGCCGTCGGCGATGAGCGCACAGGTGTGCTCGTCGCCGGCGACGACCTGCACCACGTTGGGCAGTGCGCTGCCACTGCCGCTCACCTGCACCACCCGGGGGCTGGATGCATCGTTCGTGTCGGCCGTCCCGAGTTGACCCTTGCCGTTCTCGCCCCAACAGGACACGGTGCCGGACTCACTGAGGGCGCAGGCGTGCGCCCCGCCGACGGCGACCTGGACGAACCCGGTGACCGCTGGGTCGCTGCCCCCCAGGTTGTTCCGCCGGACGAACGTGGCGAGCGAGCTGAACCCACCCGCTGCGGTGTCACCCAGCTGGCCGGAGCTGTCGCTGCCCCAGCACCGGATGGTGGTGTCGATCTGGAGCGCGCAGGCCGACGAGGCCCCGGCGCTCACCTGGGCGACCTCGCCCGCCATCGTGGTCGACGGACCGACGAGCACCGACCCCGGTGTGGTCTGGTTGACGAAGGCCGGCGAGCCACCGCCGCCGAGGCGTCCCTCGCCGCCGTTGCCCCAGCACCATGCACCCAGGTCGTTACCCAGGGCGCAGGTGTGGT
>CAIQNH010000026.1 GCA_903873135.1 uncultured Actinomycetes bacterium | reverse complement strand
TCGGTGGGGACGTAGCGGGGTGCGGACATGGTGGACGGAGACTACTCGGCACCGGTCTCGGCGCCGGCGTGGAGCAGGCCGAAGACCAGGCCGTCGACGAGCGCCCGCCACGACGCCTCGATGATGTTCGGGGACACCCCGATGGTCGTCCAGGCCCGTTCGCCGTCGGTCAGGTCCACCAGCACGCGGACCACCGCTCCGGTGGCGGCCCGGCCCGGTCCGGTCGGCCCCTCGAGCACACGGACCCGGTAGTCGGTCAGGTGGATGCCACCGAGGGCTGCGTAGCGGCCGCCGAGCGCCGAGCGCAACGCCTCGTCGAGGGCGTTCACGGGGCCGTTGCCGCCGCCCGACGCCGTCACGCGCTCGCCGTCGACGAGGAGCTCCACGGTGGCCCTCGTGGAGCTCTCGGTCCCGTCCTCGACCTCCCGGTGCTCCGAGGTGACCCCGTAGGCCTCGATCCGGAAGTACGGCTGGCTCCAGCCGAGCGCGCCGCGCACGAGCAGCTCCAGCGAGGCGTCGGCGGCCTCGAAGACGTAGCCCTCGGCCTCGAGCTGCTTGAGCTCCTCGGTCAGCGCCGCAGCGGCCCGGTCGTCGAGCTCGAGACCGAACTCGGCGGCCTTCATGGTCGTGCCCGACCGGCCACCGAGGTCCGACACCAGCACACGGGTGCGGTTGCCGACGGCGGCGGGGTCGACGTGCTCGTAGCTGGCACTCCCCGCCTTGCCCAGCGCCGAGGTGTGCAACCCGCCCTTGTGAGCGAACGCCGAGGAGCCCACGTACGGATCGGCCGGGTGCGGCGGCAGGTTCACGAGCTCGGCGACGTGGCGGGACACCGACGTGAGCAGCTCGAGCCGTCCCGGCGGCAGCGTGGCGACACCGAGCTTGAGGGTGAGGTCGGGGATGACCGTCACGAGGTTGGCGTTGCCGGTGCGCTCGCCGTAGCCGTTGATCGTCCCCTGCACCTGGGTGGCACCGGCGACCACCGCCGCCACGGAGTTGGCCACCGCGCAGCCCGAGTCGTTCTGGGTGTGGATCCCCACCGCCAGGTCGCCGAAGTGACGGACCACGCCGGCGGTCAACTCCTCGACCTGGTGCGGGAGCGATCCGCCGTTGGTGTCGCACAGGACCAGGCAGGACGCACCCGAGGTGGCGGCCGCCTCGAGCACCCGGTAGGCGAACTCCGGGTTGGCGCGCAGTCCGTCGAAGCTGTGCTCGGCGTCGAAGAACACCCGCAGGCCGGCGTCGACGAGGAACCGCACCGACTCGCCGACCATCGCCACGCCCTCGTCGAGGCTCGTGCCCAGCGCCTCGGTGACGTGGAAGTCCCAGGCCTTGCCGACGATGCAGACCGTGGCCGTCCCGGCGTCGACCAGGGCACGGAGGGTCGGGTCGTCGTCGACGCGACCGGCTGGACGACGGGTGGAGCCGAACGCCACGAGCTGCGACGTGGACAGGCGGAGCTCGCCCGAGGTGGCCCGACGGAAGAACTCCTCGTCGCGGGGATTCGCCTGCGGGTAGCCGCCCTCGATCCAGGCCACCCCGAGGCGGTCGAGCTGCTCGGCCACGCGGAGCTTGTCCTCGACGGTGAGCGAGATCCCCTCGAACTGGGCGCCGTCGCGCAGCGTCGTGTCGAAGATCTCGACCGACGACGGCAGCGACGCAGGACGGCCGAGGCCGTCGTCGATGCTCACCGGACCAGCTCCACCCAGTCGCGGTACTGGTCGACCTGACCCCGGACGATCCGGGCGTACTGCGCGGCGACCTCGCTCGTGACCGGACCGGGGCACGGGATGGCCCGGTCGTCGACCGAGTTGACCGCCGAGACCTCGGCCGCCGTCCCGCACACGAACATCTCGTCGCAGGTGTAGAGGTCGGACCGGGTCACGTCGGACTCGACGCACTCCACGCCCATGTCGGCGAGGATCGTGGCGACGGTGTCCTGGGTGATGCCCTCGAGCGCGCCGGCCGACTGCGGCGGCGTGACGACGCGGCCCCGGCGCAGCACGAAGATGTTCTCGCCCGTGCACTCCGAGACCATCCCCGCCGGGTTCAACATGACCGCCTCGTCGTACCCGGCACGGAGCGCCTCGACCTTGGCGAGCGAGGAGTTCACGTAGTTGCCGGTGGTCTTGGCGGCGGGCGGCATGGCGTTGTGGTCGTGGCGGAGCCAGGTGCTGATCTTCATGCGGACGCCCTTGGAGACGGCGTCGTCGCCCAGGTAGGCGCCCCACGGCCAGCAGGCGATCGCCACGTCGACACTGCACGGCAGGGTGTTCAGCCCCATCTCCCCGTAGCCGAAGTAGGCGATGGGCCGGATGTAGCAGCTCGGCAGGCCGGTGTCGCGCACGACCGCCTTGGTGGCGTCGACGAGCTCGGCCACCGAGTACGGCAGCTCCATCCCCATGATCTTGGCGGAGTCGTGCAGCCGGCTGATGTGCTCGGTCAGTCGGAAGATGCCGGGACCGTCGGCCGTCTCGTAGGCGCGGATCCCCTCGAACACGCCCATGCCGTAGTGGAGGGTGTGCGTGAGGACGTGGATCCGGGCCTCGTCCCACGGGACGAGCTCCCCGTTCATCCAGATGTTGGCGGTCGGTTGGATCGGCATCGTGCGCCCCCGTTCAGGTGTCGTGGTGGTCCGCCGGCGACCTCAGCCGGCGGTGGAGCCGGCGACCTCGGCGGCGACGGCGTCGCCGATCTCGGTCGTGGTCCCCGTGTGTCGTTCGGGTCGTTCGCAGGCGGCGGCGATGGCCGCAGCAGCCCGGTCCTCGCCGAGGAACTCGCACATGAGCCCGGCGGAGACGATGGCGGCGACCGGGTTGGCCCGGCCGGTGCCCACGATGTCGGGAGCCGTCCCGTGGACGGGCTCGAACATCGACGGCCCCGTGCGGGCCGGGTTGAGGTTGGCCGACGCCGCGAACCCGACCCCACCGGCCACCGCGCCGCCGAGGTCGGTCAGGATGTCACCGAAGAGGTTGTCGGTGACGATCACGTCGTAGCGCTCGGGCCGCTCCACGAAGTGGATGCACGCCGCGTCGATGTGGTCGTAGCCGGTGGTGACCTGCGGGTACTCGGCGGCGACCTCGTCGAAGGTCCGCTGCCACAGGTCGCCGGCGAAGGTCAGGACGTTCTTCTTGTGGATCAGGTGCAGCTGCTGCCGTTCCGAGCGGGCCGCCCGGTCGAACGCGTACCGCACGCAGCGCTCCACCCCGAGCCGGGTGTTGACCGACCCCTGGGTCGCGATCTCGGCGGGCGTGCCCTTGCGCAGGAACCCGCCCTCACCGGCGTAGGTCCCCTCGGTGTTCTCCCGGATGACCTCGAAGTCGCACCGTGGCGGCAGTCGGAACGGGCGGAAGTTGATGTACTGGTCCAGGTCGAACCGCATCCGCAGGAGGATCCCCCGCTCGACGAGCCCGGGCGGCGCCGCCACACCGGGCGCCGGGTCACCCACGGCGCCCAGCAGCAGGGCGTCGAGCCCGCGCCACTCCTCCAGCACCTCGTCGGGCAGGACGGTGCCGTCCTCGAGGTACCGGTGGGCGCCCAGGTCGTAGTCCACCCGCTCGTAGGTCACGCCGGCGGCGTCGACCACCTTGAGCGCCTCGGCCACCACCTCGGGGCCGATGCCGTCGCCGCCGATCACACCGATCCTGTGGGTCATCTCGCTGCCTGTCCTGGGTTCGTCGTCGGGTTCGGTCGTGGCCGGGGCACCCCTGCGGCCCGGTGGTGGAAAAAGAAAACCGCCCACGAGGTGGACGGTGGTTCGCGCACGCCGGGGGAGGCGTGCGCTAGCGAATGATCACCGGACGGAACGGTGGACGCACCGCGCTCGGCCGGGACTCGGAGTGACTCGCCACGGTTCCACCCTACCAAGCCGGGGCTGGGCGAGGACATCCGACGAGGACCGCACCCGGCCGAGCGCCTACGCTCGGTGCCCATGCCAGCCGAGGAACACATCACCCAGGCGACCTACGACCGCCTGTCGGCGGAGCTCGAGGACCTGCGCACCCGCGGCCGGATCGAGGTCGCCGACCGCATCGAGCGGGCCCGGGAGCACGGCGACCTCCGCGAGAACGCCGAGTACCACGCGGCCAAGGACGACAAGGCCAACATGGAGCAGCGGATCGTGCGTCTGGCGACGATCCTCGAGCGGGCCGTCATCATCAGCGACGACGCCGTGTCCGGCGACACGGTCGTCACCGGCAACACGGTGACGATCCGCTACGAGGGCGACCCGGAGGACCAGGTGGAGCAGTACCTGGTGGGGTCGATCGAGGAGCGCCACGGCGACGTGAGCGTGGTCTCGCCCAGCTCGCCCCTCGGCGCCGCGCTGCTCGGTGCGGCGGTCGGCGACACGGTGGCGTTCGCGGCCCCGAGAGGCGAGCTGCGGGTCGAGGTCGTCGCGATCGACTGATCGGTCAGGACGCCGAGGAGACCACCACGTCCGCCCCCAGCAGCTCGGCGAGCAGGCCGGCCCGCTCCGACCCGGTCGCCACCTCCACCTCGAGGTCCGACCCGTCGACCGGAGTGGCCAGGATCCGCACCACTCCCCCGTCGTCGCGCACCTCGAGACCCGCCACGTCCGAGTCGTGGTTGCGGTCGAGTCCGATGGCGACGCGGAGGATCGCGGCGAGGGATCGGACGAGCTGCTGATCCGGCTCCGTCAGCGCGGCGAACTCGGGGTGCTTCTCGACCGAGGGCACGCTGCGCCGGTGGTACCGGGCGACCTGGGCGATCAGTTCCACCTCACGGTCGGTGAAGCCCATCATGTGCTCGGAGTTCCGGATGACGTAGTAGCTGTGCTTGTGGTGGCGGGAGTGCGAGATGAACAGCCCCACGTTCGCCAGCAGGGCGGCCGCCTCCAGGAGCTCCCGCTCGGACCCGCCCAGCCCCAGGCGTCCGGCGAGGGCGTCGTGCAGTTCCAGCGCGAGTCGCGCCACCTGGACGGCGTGGTCCGGATCGTCGTCGCACAGCTCCACCAGGTGGAACACCGACGCCCGACGCAGGTCGGACAGGTGGTGGGTCGAGCCGCCCCGCAGGCGGTGGAGGCCGTCGAGGAGCACCCCCTCCCGGAGGGCGTACTCCGAGATCTGGAACTCCTCCACCTCGAGGAGTCGCGCCACCTGCTCGAGCAGGACCGCGCCCCCGACCAGGATGTCGGCCCGGGCGGCGTCGATGCCCGGCAGCTCCCGGCGCTCCGCCGGCGTGGCCGCCGAGGCGAGCTGGTCGACGAGCCAGCCCAGATCGGTGGCGGTGAGGCGGAAACCGTTGAGCGACTGCGGCACCGTCCCGTCGCGGGCGGCCACCATGGCAGCGAGCGACTCGGCGGTCCCCGAGGAGGCCACCGCCACCTCGAACGGCAGGTCCTCCGTCTCGCGCACCACCGAGGCCAGACGGGTGCGGACCTGCTCCCGGCACCGCCGGACGGCACCGCGCTCGACCACCCCGTCGGGGAAGAACTCCCGGGTGAGCCGGAGCGACCCGAGCTTCACCGAGCGGGCGTAGCGGACCTCGCTGCCACGCCCGAGGAGCACCTCGGTGGAGCCGCCCCCGACGTCCACGAGCAGCAGGTCGGTGTCGTAGACCGGGAGCGCCTGCAACACCCCGAGCTGGATGAGCCGAGCCTCCTCCCGACCGGAGATCACCGAGACCTCGACGCCGGCCTCGGCACGGGCGCGCTCGATGAACTCCGAGGCGTTGCGGGCCTCGCGCACCGCCGAGGTGGCCACGGCGAAGGTCGGGGCACCCCAGGAGTCCGCCAGGGCCCGGCAGCGCCGGAGCGTGTCCACGCCCCGGTCGATCGCGGCGTCGTCGAGGTGCTTCATCTCGGGCAACCCCGAGCCGAGCCGCACCATCTCCTTCTCCCGGGTGATCACCTCGAACCGGTCGTTGCTGGCGATCCGGGCCACGACCATGTGGATGGAGTTGGTCCCGATGTCGATGGCCGCGATGGTCTCCGGGGTCGCACCCGGCTCGGCCCGCTCGAGCGGCCCGGCACGTTCGTAGGCCGCAGCGAGTCCGTGCACGACGGTCACGAGGTGGAGTGTAAGCCCGCGACCGGGGACCGCTGCGACGTGGCAGCATCGTCCCGCGATGGACACGACCGACCAGCCACCGGCGTGGGACGACGGGTGGGCGCGCGCGTGGGCCACGGCGCAGGTGGCGAGCGGGCTGGTCCCGGCTCGGGTGGTGCGCATCGACAAGGGCGGCATCCGGGTGGCCCGTCGGGCCGACGAGGCCACGCACGTCGTGGCCGCCAAGGCCGTGCGCCGGGTGGTGGTGGGCGACGTGGTCGGCGTCGACCCGACGGCCGACCGGATCGAGGCGATCCTCCCCCGACGGACCGTCTTCGAGCGACGCTCCCCCGGGGTCCAGCGTGACGAGATGCGCCTCGGCACCCGGGCGCTGGCGGCCAACATGGACCACGTCCTCGTCCTCCAGCCGCTCGACGGCGGGGTCAACCCGCCCCGACTGTGCCGGGAGCTGGTGCTGGCGTGGCAGAGCGGCGCCACCCCGGTGGTGGTGCTGACCAAGGCCGACCTGGTCGACCCGGAGGCGGTCGAGGAGCAGACGTCGCTCGCCCGGCTCCACGCCCCGGGCGTCACGGTCGTGACCACCACCACCAGGGCCGACGCCGGTCTCGGTGAGCTGCGGGCCGTGGTGGACCGGGCGGGCGACGGCACGCAGGCGCACGTGCTGGCGCTGCTCGGCGCGTCGGGGGCCGGCAAGTCGTCGCTCGCGAACGGCCTGGCGGGCCGACCGGTGGCGCTGACGGCCGAGGTCCGCGACCACGACCGCCGGGGCCGCCACACCACGACCGCCGGTCAGATGATCCCGCTCGACGCGACCACCTGGCTCATCGACACACCGGGGATCCGGGGCGTCGGACTGTGGGCGAGCGACGAGGGCCTCGAGCTGGCCTTCGCCGACCTCGTCCCGTTCGCCCAGGACTGCCGCTTCGACGACTGCGGACACCGCCACGAGCCGGGGTGCGCCCTCCGGGCGGCCGTCGCCGACGGACGCCTGCCGGCCGAACGGCTCGACCTGTGGGAGCGCCTCGCCGACGAGCTCGACGAGCTCGAGTCCGACCTCGAGGTCCGCGACCGCGAGGTCGACCGTGCCGAGAACCAGCGGGCGCGGCGACGGGCGGCCCGTCGGGGCGCGCCGGACGACCCGGACGCAGCGCCCGGTCAGCCGTAGGAGCGCCAGGTCCCCTCGACCGGGACGGTCCCGACGCCGGGTCGGGTGTAGTCGCAGACGCCGTCCGGGAACACGGCGCGCAGGCGGTCCAGCTGGACCGGACCGAGGGGTCCGACCGTCTCGAGCGACTCGACGGGCTGCAGCTCGCATCGAGCTGCGAGGCCGTCGAGCGGCTGACCGGCCGCCCGGCGCGGGTCACCGGCGAGGGGGTAGGCCTCGGCGCACGGGGTCCCCTCGTCGTAGACACCGGGGCCCGACACCTCGGTCCCGTCGGGCAGGACGCACCGGTCGGCCGCCGAGGCGGGACGGGTCTCGGCGAGTCGCTGCGAGCGGTCGTCGTCGGTGGTGGCGGAGCCGGTCGCGTCGAGCGCTGCGAGCCACTCCGCCACGGCGTCGAGGGCCCGGTCCCGCTCGCTCACGTCGCCGCCGAGGGCCGATCCCACCAGGTTGCCGCCCGGTGTGGTCCACACGGCGAGCCCCGTCGCCTCGCCGCCGACGGCCCGCTCGAACCGGTCGCGCACCGAGAAGATCCGCCACCGGTCGTGGATGTCGCCGGTCGGGTCGCCGTAGGTGTTGACCGCCACCACGGGGATCCGGGTCGAGTCCCCCGCCCCCTGCAGCACCCGCCCGGATCGCGCCAGCAACTCGAGCTCCTCGGTGGCGCCGCGGCTGCGGGCCGACTGGATCCGCCCGTCGACGTCGTAGCTGCCGACACCCTCGTTGAGCGCGACGAGCTGCTCGGCGTCGATCGACCCGGACCGGAACGCCTCGAGCCCGTAGACCACCCCGGTGTTGTCGAGTGGTCGCCGGGCGAACCCGGTGGCCGGGTCCCTGCCGAACACGTTGACCGACGAGTCCTGGAGCGTGCAGCGGGCACCGTCGGGGCGCAGGACCGGGTCGTAGACGAGTTCCTCGGGCAGGTCGCAGCCGACGGTCGGGTCGACGACCTCCAGGAACGTGGCCACCCACGACCGACAGGTCTCGTCGGTCGCGTGGCCGTTGATCGCGGTGCGCTGCTCAGCGGTGAGCACGGACCCCTCGGGGGTGTCGTAGTAGGCGTCGAGGAGTCCGCAGTCCGTGACGCCCGGCGCCATGGACATCGCGTCCGGGAAGGGTGCACCGATCACCGAGGCGTCGAGGATCCCCGGGTAGTTCTGGGCGATGAGGAACTGCTGGATGGCCCCACCCGATCCGCCCTCACCGATGGTGTGCCCCGGGACGCCGTAGCGCTCCACGAAGTGCTCCTTGGTCATGGCGGCGGCCTCGGCCGACAGGACGTCGTTGCAGTGCACCTGGAAGGTGTCGAGGGTGTTGGTCGCCACGGCGTAGCCGCGGGACAGCAGCGACTCGTCCAGCGTGGGTGGCAGGCCCGGCTCGCTGAGGACCAGCGGCGATCCCTGCGAGTAGCTCGTCCCGCAGCCGCCGCCGAAGCGGTAGAGCAGGTCGCCGTTCCACCCCGAGGACCCCGGGTCCCAGTCCTCGCCGGTCGGGTCAGGGTCCAGCACCGAGATCCACGCCACGCCCCGGTCGATCGTGCGGGCCTCGGTCCGCACGACCAGCGGGACGGGGCCGGCCGGGGTCTCGACCGTCCGGGTGCCGGCCGGCACGACCCGGTCCTCCGGCAGCGGCCTCCACGCGCCCGACGCGTCGACGTGGTGCCAGACGTACCTGGGTTCGATCGAGCAGTCGTCGTCGACCGGCGCCCCCAGACCGAGCTCCTCGGTCGTGCACACGAACGGCTCCTGGTGCGGACCGGAGAACACCGGCCCCGACGACGGGTGGTTGGTGACCTCGAGCGAGCCGGAACGACCGTCCCAGTCGACCGTGATGGTCGACGGCCCGTCGGGCAGGTCCTCGACCAGTCCGCTCCAGACGCTCGGGTCGTCGTCGGGTTCGGCCACGAGCACGCCGGGACGCTCCGCTCCCCCCACCCGCAGCACCGGGGTGCTGCTGCGGTCGGTCCGGACGCCGTCGGGCAGCCGCACCTCCACCAGCACGTCGCCGCCGGAGACGAACTCGGGACGACTCGACAACGCGGTGACCCGGAGCTCATCGGCGCCACCGCTGTCGGAACCGGAGCTCGACTCCGTCCCGCTGCACGCGGCGAGCGCCACCAGGCCCACGGCGAGCAGCCCGACGAGGACACGGACGCGGTGACGGGGACGGGTGGGTGCGCTGTCGATCACGACCGAACCGTAGCCCCGGCCGTCCCGCCGGGTCCTGCGTCAGCGTGGCTCCGCGAGCGCCCGGGCGATGTCGGCAGCAGCGGCGGCGACGACGCCGCCGAACCGACGACCCGGGGACCGACCGAGCCGGTCCGCCGGTCCGGAGACGCTGACCGCTGCCACGACCGAGCCCTCGACGTCGACCACCGGCGCCGAGACCGAGGCCACACCGGGCTCCCGCTCGGCGACGGTGGCCACCCAGCCGGAGCGACCGACCTCACCCGAGAGCACACGGCCCGCGGAGCCCCGGTCCATCGGCAGCGCAGCGCCCACGGGGACGATCGTGCGCAACCCGTGGGGGGACTCGAGCGCCGCCACGCAGACCCGCAGGTCGCCGTCGGGCACGTACAGCTGCACGGACTCCTCGGTCCGCTCGCGGAGCTCGGCCATGGCCGGGCCGGCCGCCTCGGCGAGCGGGAACTGCTCGGTCGCCCGACGGGCGAGGGCGACGAGGTGCAACCCGAGGGCGAAGCGGCCGTCCGAGGTGCGCCGGAGCAGCCCGTGCACCTCGAGGGCCACGGCGAGCCGGTGGGCCGTGGCCCGGCTGAGTCCCGTGCGCTCGACCAGCTCCCCGAGCGACGCCGGCCGCTCCTCGACGGCCGAGAGCACCAGGAACGACTTGTCCAGCACGCCGACGGCGCTTAGAGTGGGTTTCAACATTCGGGAACACTATCCCACCATGTGGGATTCGTCCAGAGAGCGAGCGACACGCATGGCTGACTCCGCACCCCGGACCCTCGCCGAGAAGGTCTGGGACCGGCACGTGGTCCGATCCGCCCCCGGCGAACCCGACCTCCTCTACATCGACCTGCACCTCGTCCACGAGGTCACCTCACCCCAGGCCTTCGACGGTCTGCGCATGGCCGGACGGTCCGTGCGGCGACCCGAGCTCACGCTCGCCACCGAGGACCACAACGTCCCCACCGAGGACATCGACGTGCCCATCGCGGACCCGATCTCCCGGACGCAGGTGGACACGCTCCGAGCCAACACCGAGGAGTACGGCATCCTCGAGTACCCCATGGGGTCCGCCGGCCAGGGCATCGTCCACGTGATCGGCCCGGAGCAGGGCGCCACGCTCCCCGGCATGACCATCGTCTGCGGTGACAGCCACACCGCCACCCACGGGGCCTTCGGGGCCCTCGCGTTCGGGATCGGCACGTCCGAGGTGGAGCACGTGCTCGCCACGCAGACGCTCCCGCAGTCCAAGCCGGCGTGGCTGGCCATCGAGGTCGAGGGCGACCTGCGGCCCGGCGTGTCGGCGAAGGACGTCATCCTGGCGATCCTCGGGCGCATCGGCACCTCGGGTGGGATGGGCCACGTGGCGGAGTACCGCGGCTCGGCCATCCGGGGTCTGTCCATGGAGGGCCGCATGACCGTGTGCAACATGAGCATCGAGGCCGGCGCCAAGGCCGGGCTCGTCGCCCCCGACGACGTCACCTTCGAGTACCTCCGCGGCCGCCGGTTCGCCCCGAGCGGCGACCTGTGGGACGAGGCGGTCGCCGACTGGCGCACCCTGCAGACCGACGAGGACGCCACGTTCGACACGGTCGTCCGGCTCGACGCGGCCGAGATCGAACCGTTCGTCTCGTGGGGGACGAACCCCGGCCAGGTGGTGCCGCTCTCGGGGCGGGTGCCCTCCCCCGACGACTTCGACGACCCGACCCAGCGGGCGGCTGCCGAACGGGCGCTCGAGTACATGGGCCTCACCGCCGGGCAACCGATGACCGACGTGGCGGTGGACACCGTGTTCATCGGCTCCTGCACCAACTCGCGCATCGAGGACCTCCGGGTCGCCGCCGAGGTCGTGCGGGCCGCCACCGAGCGCGGGCAGCGGGTCGCCTCGGGCGTGCGGACCTTCGTGGTGCCCGGGTCCCGGGCCGTGCGCGACCAGGCCGAGGCCGAGGGGCTGCACCAGGTCTTCACCGCCGCCGGGTTCGACTGGCGCGAGCCGGGGTGCTCCATGTGCCTCGCCATGAACCCGGACAAGCTCGCTCCCGGCGAGCGTTCGGCGTCCACGTCCAACCGCAACTTCGAGGGCCGGCAGGGGCGTGGCGGCCGGACGCACCTGGTCTCCCCGGCCGTCGCCGCCGCCTCGGCGATCGCCGGCCACTTCACCACCCCGGAGGCACTCTGATGGATCCCGTCCGCACGATCACCGGTCGGGCCGTCCCGCTCGACCGCTCCGACGTCGACACCGACCAGATCATCCCGTCCGACTGGCTCAAGCGGGTGGAGCGCACCGGCTTCGAGGCGGGGCTGTTCAGCGAGTGGCGGGACGACCCGTCGTTCGTCCTGAACCAGGACGCCTACCGCGGTGCCCGGGTGCTGGTCGCCGGCGAGAACTTCGGGACCGGCTCCAGCCGCGAGCACGCCGTCTGGGCGATCCAGCAGTACGGATTCGACGCCGTGGTCTCGCCCCGCTTCGGTGACATCTTCCGCAACAACGCCACCAAGAACGGGCTCGTGCCGGTACAGGTCAGTGGCGAGCTGGGCCGACTGCTGCTGCAGGCCGTCGAGGCCGATCCATCGCTCGAGATCACCATCAGCGTGGAGGACCGGACGATCTCGGTGCCCGCGCTCGACGTCACCGAACCGTTCCCGCTCGACGACGCCGTCCAGCACCGGTTCCTGCACGGACTCGACGACATCGGGCTCACCCTGCAGCACGAGGCGGACATCACCGCCTACGAGCAGCGGCGCCCCGCCTGGCTGCCCACGGTCGGCTGAACCGCACGCCGGGGAACCGAACCGCCGGACCCGTCGTCAGAACCCGCAGCACACCGGACTGAGGGGGATCGACGTGGACCACCGAGCACCGACCGAGCGAACCGTCACCCGCTCCGCAGCGCGGGTCCTCCTCGTCGCCGTGGCGCTGGTCGCGGCGGCCTGCACACGCACGTCGCCCGGGGACGACACGGGGCTGCCGCTGGCCCCCGGCACCGGCGAGGTGGCCCTGGCCGCACTCCGGCAGTCGGACTCCTGCGACGCGGTCGCCGACCGGGTCCGGTCGGTGATGCTGGACGCCGTCGACTACGTGGAGTACTGGAACGGCACGGCGACCGACGGCGGCGACCCACCGGTCTCGACACTGGCGGGTGAGGAGCGCAGCTCGAGCGTCGCCGGTGCGTCCGACGGCGTGATGGTGCAGGGTCTCGCCTCCGAGGACGGCGGCGTGGTGGTCACCGGCTCCAACGACCAGGAGGCCGGCGTGGCCGAGGGCAACTCCACCGTCACCGACGGCCGGTTCCTCCACACGACCGTCCAGACGCCAGCAGGGCTGGAGCTGCGGACCGTCGCCCTGGAGGACCCGCCGCGGGTGGTCGGACGGGTCGCGCTGACCGGGTCGGGCAGCGGCTCGTCCGCGACCCTCCCCGGTGGGTCGTCGGCCGGGCTCCGGATGGCCACGTACTCGTCGCCACCGCAGTTGTTCCTCCGGTCCGGCCAGCTCGTCGTGGTCGACACCCAGCCCGTGACCGTCGACTCGTCCGACCTCGCTCCGGCCGACGCCGCCCCGCTCGACGACGGTGTCGCACCGGGCGACCCGGGTACGACGCCCGCCGAGCAGCCGACCGCGACGCAGCCGGCCGTACCGTGGTCGTCGCAGCCGACCGCGACCGTGACGCTCGTGGACACCTCCGACCCGGCGGCACCCCGCGTCGAGGCCAGCACCCGGCTCGAGGGGTCGGTCGTGGCCACCCGGATGGTCGACGACGTGCCCCGCATCGTGCTCTCCACCGTCCCGGAGGCCGTCGCCCGGGCCGGGAACCAGACCTACGTCGACCCGGCCGGCACCCGGAGGCTCGTCGAGTCGATCACCGGCGAGCAGGTGCTCCCCCGCCGGGTCGCCCCCGACGGCACCGTCGAACCGCTCGTCGACTGCGAGCAGGTGCTGGCCACCCCCGACGCCACGGCCAGCGCGGACGATCCGAACGTCGTCGTCACCAGCCCGGAGGTCGTGAGCGTCGTGAGCGTCGGGCGGACGTTGGAGGACCTGTCCACCACGACCGTCCAGGGCGGGTTCGGCCTGGGGACCACCGTGTACGCGTCACCCCGGGCGGTCTACCTGACCTCCGGCGTGGGGTCCTGGGACGTCCCGAACGCCGCGGTCCACCGGATCGAGCTCGCCGGGGACGGCACCCGCTACACGGGGTCGGGCACGGTGCCGGGGCAGGTGCTCGACCAGTACTCGCTCTCCGAGCTCGACGGCGACCTGCGGGTCGTCACCACCACGACCGACCCGGCGCCCGTCACCACCGACCCGACGGCGACGACGGGGGTGCCCGGGCCGGCTCCCGCGCCGGACGTGACCACCGGAGTCGTCGAGACCCTCCCGGTGCCCTCGCCGGTGCCGACGGCCGTCCCGCCGACCGAGGGCCGTCTCACGGTGCTGCGACCCGGCCCCGACGGTGCCCTCGCCGAGGTCGGCCACGTCGACGACCTGGGCGTGGGGGAACGGGTGCAGTCGGTCCGGTTCGTCGGCGACCTGGCCTACGTCGTCACGTTCCGCCAGGTCGACCCGCTGTTCGCGATCGACGTCTCCGACCCCACCGCACCCCGGGTGCTCGGCGAGCTGAAGATCCCGGGGTTCTCGGAGTACCTCCACCCCCTCGGCGACGGCCGGTTGCTCGGGGTCGGCGTCGACGCCGACGAGCTGGGCGTCATCCGGGGCGCCAAGGTCTCCCTGTTCGACGTCTCGGACCCGACCCGACCGGTCGAGACCTCGGTGCTCAGCTTCCCCGACGCCGCCACGTCGCTGCGCGGGGACCCGCTGGCGTTCACGTGGGACCCGCTCCGCCGCACGGCGTCGTTCCCGCTCGACCGGTACGCCATCGGC
>CAIQNH010000025.1 GCA_903873135.1 uncultured Actinomycetes bacterium | reverse complement strand
GTACACGCCGCCCGTCCCCGACGAGCCAGCGGACCCGACCGCACCGTCGCTGTGGGCCGACCCGGTGTCGGAGGCCTCGGAGCCGTCCGCCCAGAGGGTCGGCGGCATCCGTGACGACCAGCTCCCGGGCCGTCTGGACGTGCTGAACCTCAGCCAGTGGTTCAACAAGCGCAAGGTGCTGGAGCGGTGCTCGCTCAGCATGGAGCCCGGCGAGGTGACGGCCCTCATCGGCCCGTCGGGCTGCGGCAAGTCCACGTTCCTCCGGGCGCTCAACCGGATGCACGAACTCGTGCCCGGTGCCGAGCTGTCGGGCCAGGTGCTGCTCAACGGCGTGGACATCTACGGCGTGGACATGAGCCCGACCGAGGTCCGTCTCCGGATCGGCATGGTGTTCCAGAAGCCGAACCCCTTCCCGGCCATGTCGATCGCGGACAACGTGCTGGCGGGGCTCGGCCTGTCCGGCTCGAGGACCGACGACCCCGAGGGGCTGGTGGAGCAGTGCCTGCGCCGCGCCGGACTCTGGACCGAGGTCAAGGACCGTCTGGGGGAGTCCGGCATGTCGCTCTCGGGCGGTCAGCAGCAGCGGCTGTGCATCGCCCGATCGCTCGCGGTCCACCCGGACGTGCTGCTCATGGACGAGCCGTGCTCGGCGCTGGATCCGATCTCCACCCGGGTGATCGAGGAGACCATCCGTGAGCTCTGCCACGACATCACGATCGTGATCGTCACCCACAACATGCAGCAGGCCCAACGGGTCAGCGACCAGTGCGCGTTCTTCCTGGTCGAGACCCTCGGCGAGCCCGGTCGGATCGTCGAGCACGGTCCGACCGAGCGGATGTTCTCCAACCCGTCCGACCCTCGGACGCTCGACTACGTGAACGGGAGGTTCGGATGAGCGGGATCCGACGTCACCGTGCTCGTCCGGAACGGCGCGACGGCCGGACCGGACGGCACCCACTCCACCTGGCGGTGCGGATCGTGGCCGCGGTGGGGGTGCTGGCCGCCGTCACCGTGGTGCGTCCGCCGGCGGCCGACGCGCAGGGACCGATCGTGACGGGTGGCGGCTCGTCGTTCGTCAGCCTGCTGGTGTCGCAGTGGCGGGCCGACGTGGCCAAGCCGCCCTACAACCTGAAGATCAACTACACCTCGGCGGGATCCGGGTTCGGCCGGGACAAGTTCATCTCCGGTGCGCTCGACTTCGGCCAGAGCGACATCCAGTTCCTGCCCGAGGAGGTCAACCGGCTCAACGGGACGAACCGCAAGGGGTTCGTGTACGTGCCCGTGGCGGCTGGTGCCGTGGCGTTCATGTTCAACGTGAACGGGACCAACGGCAAGCGCATCACCGACCTGAAGCTGACACCCGACGCGGCGTGCAAGATCTTCACGGTCCCGAACATCAAGTGGAACGACCCGTCGATCGCGGCGACCAATCCCGGCGTGGGACTGCCGGACCGGAAGATCCGCCCCGTGGTGCGCTCGGACCGTTCGGGCACGAGCTACGTGATGAGCGAGTTCTGCATCCAGCGGGCCCCGGCGGTGTGGAACGCGTTCAAGTCGTTCATCGGGTCGGGCAACTACGGACAGGACCAGTACCTGGCAGCGGGCCAGCCGATCTCGCAGTGGCCGAACAACTACGGCTCGGTGTCGCAGGCGTTCGCGTCGGACGGCATCGCCAACGTGGTGGGCAACGCGTCGACCGGGGCCGACACGATCACCTACATCGAGACCGGGTACACCAAGGTGAAGGGTCTCCCGGCGGCCTCGGTGCAGAACGCCGCCGGGGTCTTCACGCCGCCGCTACCGGCCAACTCGACGATCGCCCTCGGCTTCGCCCAGCCCCGTCCGAACGGCACGTTCGAGCTCTCCTACGATGGTCGGGACCCGCGGGCGTACTTCCCGTCGACCTACTCGTACGCCATCGCCCAGACCTCCGGGTTCGACCCGGCCAAGGGCAAGACGATGGCCGAGTACCTCTACTACGCCGTGTGCAAGGGGCAGGAACGAGCCGAGCCGCTGCTGTACTCCCGACTCTCCAGCGTCCTCGTCGACCTGGCGCTCACCGCTGCCTCGCAGATCCCCGGGGCACCACCCCGACCCGCGTCGTGCGCCGCTCCGCCGCCGCCCAAGCTCGAGGTCGTCGCGCCCGGTGCGGCAGCCGGCGCCGGCGGCGCCGGGGGGGCGGGGGCTGCCGCCGGCGGTGCCGCCGCCGGTG
>CAIQNH010000024.1 GCA_903873135.1 uncultured Actinomycetes bacterium | reverse complement strand
CTCGAGCATGGAGCTCGCACCACAGAGCGGGTGGTAGTGGAGGTGGTGGTGGCGGTGGGGCGGTCAGCGGAACTCGGGCAGCACGTGCTCCGCGAGCAGGTGGAGCGTCTCGTGCTCCGGGTAGTCCGAGCACCACGGCACCACCCCACCGCAGCCCAGCCCCTGGTACTCGGCCAAGCGCTCGCAGACCTGCTCGGGGGTCCCCACCAGGTTGCCCGCCTGCCAGGACTCGAACGGCTCGCCCCAGAGGCTCCGGGTCCCTGCGTCGAGGACCTCCTGCTCGGTGGAGCGGACGAACACCTCCGGTGACCAGGTCATGGTGATCTCGTCCGGATCGCGCCCCACCTCGGCACAGTGCCCCCGCAGGACGTCGACCTTGTGCGCGAACTCGTGCGGCTTGCCGCCGAAGTTGGACGCGTCCGCGTGGCGGGCGACGACCCGGAGCGTGAGCTGCTCCCCACCGCCGCCGATCCACACCGGTGGGTTCGGCTGCTGGAGCGGCTTCGGGTCGCACTGCGCCCCCTGCACCGAGAAGTGCCGCCCCTCGTAGGTGGCGTCGGGTTCGCTCCACATGAGCTTCACGATCTCGACCGTCTCCTTCAGCATCCGGATCCGGTCGGCGTTGGACGGGTACTCGTAGCCGTAGGCCCGGTACTCCTGGTCGTACCACCCTGCGCCGATCCCGAAGTCGAGCCGGCCACCGGAGATCACGTCGATCGTCGAGGTGACCTTGGCGACGAGCGCCGGGTTGCGGTAGCCCGCACAGCTCACCATCTGTCCGAGCCGGATGGACTCGGTGGCCTCGGCGAGCGCAGCCATGGTCGTCCAGCACTCGAAGACCGCCTCGTGCGACGGTGCCGGGACGTTGTGGAAGTGGTCGTAGACCCAGACGGAGTCGAACCCGAGTCGCTCGGCGAGCACGGCGGTCGACCGCGTCACCTCCCACTGGGCAGCGGCACCGTCGATGCCGGCCAGCTCGGTCTTCCAACCCTGCGGAGCGAACACGCCGAAGATCATCCGCCGATCCTACGACCTGCGGTGGACCGGGCCGACGGCCGACCTACGCTCGGTCGGTGGCCGCCGACGCACGATCCGGAACCGGAGCAGGGCCCCGCCCCGTCGGCCCGACCCCGACGGGGCGATCGGACCGTCCGAGGTCCTCGGCGACGCGACGCATCCTGACCGCCGTGTGCCTCACGGCGGTGGTCGGCGCCGCGTGCACCGCGACCTTCGAGGACTCGAACGGGTCGACGACGACCACCACGACGACGACGCCGCGGTCCACGACGACGGCACCTCCGTCGAGCACGACCGCTCCCGTCAGCACCGGCTCGGGCTTCCCCGAGGACTGGACACCTCCGGAACTCGACTGGGGGCCCTGCCCGGGGGGCGGCGGGACGCTGGAGTGCGCCACGCTGCCGGTGCCCCTCGACTGGTCCGAGCCCGGCGGTCCGACGATCGACCTGGCCCTCGGACGCATCCGAGCCACGGGTGACCGGATCGGCTCGCTCGTGACCAACCCCGGCGGCCCGGGTGGATCCGGACTGGAGTTCCTCGCCTCCCTGCCGCTCACACCGGCCACCGGTCGACGGTTCGACACCGTCAGCTGGGACCCCCGCGGTGTGGGTCGGTCCCGACTGATCGACTGCGGCTCCGGCGTGGACGCCTTCACCTCGCTCGACTCGAGCCCCGACGACCCGGCCGAGCTCCAGGCCCTCGAGACAGCGGCCGCCGCGATCAGCACCGAGTGCGCCACCGCAGCGGCCCCGCTCCTCCCCCACGTCGGCACCGCCGAGGTCGCTCGGGACCTCGAGGCCATCCGCCGCGCCCTTCGCGACGGCCCACTGAACTACGTCGGCTTCTCCTACGGCACCAGGATCGGGCAGGAGTACGCGGCGCGGTTCCCGGACCGGATCCGGACGATGGTGCTCGACGGTGTGGTCGACCCGACCCTGGGGTTCACGCAGTTCCTGACCGAGCAGGCGGTCGGCTTCGAGAAGGCCTTCGACGCCGGTGCTGCGGCCTGCTCGGCCGCCGGTGTGGCCGAGTGCGGGGTGGACGACCTCGCCGCCGCCTACGACCGGGTGCTCGCCGGGGCCGAGAGCGGGCGGATCGCCCCGCCCGGCGGGTCGTTCGGCCCCAGCGACGTGGTGGTGGGTGCCACGTTCGCCGCCTACCTGACCGACGGGTGGCAGCGCCTCGGCCCGGCGCTCGCCGAGGCGGAGCGGGGTGACACCACGGCGCTCGAGGACCTGGCGCAGAGCTACTACGACTTCGGCGGCTACCCGGCCTACGCCGCCGTGGTCTGCACCGACGACGCACCACCGCTCGACGCGGTGGCGTACCGGGAGTTCGCAGCCGCCGCAGCGGCGGCCGCCCCCCGCTTCGGCGCGGCGGTCGCCAACGAGATGCTCCCCTGCGCCACCTGGCCCGTCGAGGCGACGACCGAGCAGCGCCCTCCGTTCAGTCCGTCCCTGCCGCCGGTGCTGGTGGTCGGCAGCACCGGCGACCCGGCGACACCGTTCGCCAACGCCCGGGCCGTGGCCGCCAGGATGCCCAACGCCGTGCTGCTCACGGTGGAGTCCGACGGGCACACGGCCTACGGCGGAACCCCGTGCGTGGACCGGATCGTCGACCGCTACCTCGTCGACCAGCAGGTGCCTCCACCGGGCACGACCTGCTGAGTCCACGTCCCCGGTCCACCGCCGAGTGGGGTCGGCCCGCGAGGCGGTCCTAACATCTCCGTTCGGCAGGAGATCCGGAGGGCCGTCGTGGAGTTCAACCTCGCCTCGGTCCTCGAGGCGGTCGAGGCAGTGGTGCCCGAGCGACCGTGCGTCGTCACCGACAGCCGCGAGCTGACCTACCGGGAGTTCGGGGACCGCTGCCGACGACTGGCCAACGCCCTGATCGACCGTGGCCTCGGCGACACGGTCCCCCGGTCCGGACTCGCCGGTCACGAGTCGGGCCAGGACCACGTGGCGGTGCACCTGCACAACTGCCCCGAGTACCTCGAGGCCATGCTCGGCTGCTTCCAGGCCCGCACGGTGCCGTGCAACGTCAACTACCGGTACGTCGCCGAGGAGCTCGAGTACCTCCTCCGTGACGCCGGCGCCAGGGCCATCGTGTTCCACTCGACCTTCGCCCCCGTCGTGGACGAGGTGCGGGGTCGCCTCCCCGGGCTCACGGTGCTCCTGCAGGTCGACGACGACAGCGGCCACGAGCTCCTCGCCGGAGCCGAGTGGTACGAGTCCGTGCTCGACGCCTCCTCCCCCACCCTCGACGACACGCTGCGGGGCTCGTGGTCCCCGGACGACCTCTACCTGATCTACACCGGCGGCACGACGGGCATGCCCAAGGGGGTGCTGTGGCGCCAGGCCGACATCTTCGTGGCCTCGCTCGGTGGACGGCGGCTGGTGGACCAGACGGAGTGGCCCGACCTGGCCACCCTGGCCGCCAACGCGCTCGACGGCGGCACCCGGCTGCTCCCGACCTCGCCGTTCATGCACGGAGCGGCGCACTGGCTGGCGCTCAGCGCGTTCACCAACGGCGACACGGTCGTGCTCACCGAGCACGACGGCCACTTCGACGCCGTGGCCACCCTGGACGCCGTCGAACGACACGGCGTCGAGGTGCTGCTGATCGTCGGGGACGCCTTCGGGCGACCGCTGGCCGAGGCCCTCGAGCGGCGGCCGCGTGAACTGCCGACCCTGCTCGCCGTCGTCTCCGGCGGCGCAGCGCTCTCGGCGGGCGTGGCCGAGCGACTGCTCCGGGCGCTCCCCGCCGTGGTCCTGCTCGACGGGCTCGGATCGTCCGAGACGGGCCAGCAGGCCAACCGGGTGGCGACGGTCGGCAGCGTGTCCCGCGACCGTCGCTTCACGCCCGGCCCGAACGCCGCGGTGCTCGGCGACGGCCTGGACCGGGTGCTCGAGGCCGGCCACGACGGAGCGGGGTGGCTCGCCCAGACCGGTCGCGTGCCCCTGGGCTACCTGGGCGATCCGGAGCGCACGGCCCGCACCTTCCCGACCGTCGACGGTGTCCGCTACGCCGTCCCGGGCGACCGCGTCCGGCTGCTCGCCGACGGCAGCGTCGAACTGCTGGGTCGTGACTCGGCGACGATCAACACCGGCGGCGAGAAGGTCTACGCCGAGGAGGTCGAGCAGGCGCTGCTCCACCACCCCGCCGTGGTCGACTGCGTGGTGACCAGCCGCCCGTCCGAGCGGTGGGGCGACGAGGTCGTCGCCGTCGTGCAGGTCCGGCCCGGGGCACTCGTGGACGACGGCGACCTGCTCGAGGAGGCCGGGCGGCACGTCGCCCGCTACAAGCTCCCCAAGGCGGTGCTGCGCTGCGACGAGGTGCAGCGGTCGCCGTCCGGCAAGGCCGACTACCGCTGGGCCCGCGAGCAGGCGGTCGGGTCGTGAGCACCCGACCGGTGGTGGTCTTCGACCTGGGCAACGTGGTGATCCCCTGGGACCGCCGGCTGGCCATCGCCCGGTTCGTCGACGACCCCGACGAGGTGGAACGGCTCGCCGAGGAGGTCTTCGACCTCGAGGCGAACACCCACCTGGACCGCGGCGCCGACCTGGACGACGTGCGGGCCGCCATGGAGGCGCGCCACCCGGGGCACGGCTGGGTGGTCGACGGCTACGTGGAGCACTTCCGCCACAGCCTCGGCGAGGCCGACCCCGGGACCGAGCAGCTGATCGTCGACCTGCTCGAGGCCGAGGTGCGCTGCGTCGGCCTGTCGAACTGGTCCGCCGTCTGCTTCGACGGCATCCCGGAGGCCTACCCGGTCCTGGGGCTCCTCGAGGGTGTCGTGATCTCCGGCGACGAGGGCGTGTGCAAACCCGAGCTCGAGATCTACCGCCGGTGCGAGTCCCGGTTCGGCTTCACCGCGGAGCGGGCGACCTTCGTCGACGACAACGCCGACAACGTGCGTGGAGCCCTGGACGCCGGCTGGGATGCGTTCCGGTTCACCGACGCTGCGGCCGCCCGGGCCGAACTGGCGGCCCGGGGACTCCTGGGTGGCGGCGGTCGGGCGTGAGCGTCCCGGACCGGCCGTCGGACACCGGGCGCCGTAGGCTGCGGCAGTGAGCGAGGACCTCCGGAGCCTGATCCCCCGCGCCGACCAACCCCTCCCCACCGGCGAGGCCAAGACCCGCTCGGTGCAGGCGATGTTCGACGTGATCGCTCCCCGCTACGACCTGGTGAACCGGGTGATGACGTTCCGCATGGACGTGGGGTGGCGTCGCCGGACCGTCGGGTCGCTCGGCCTCACCCCGGGGTCGCTCGTCCTCGACCTGGCCTGCGGGACCGGTGACCTCGCCGGTGAGCTGTCGGAGCGGAGGATGGTGCCGGTCGGTGCCGACCTGTCGTTCGGGATGCTGGACGCCGCCGCCCGCCGCTTCGACCGGGTCCAGTGCGACGGTGCCGCGCTCCCGTGCGTCGACGGGTCGTTCGACGGGGCCACGTGCGGTTTCGCCCTGCGCAACTTCACCGACCTCGACGGCACGATCGCCGAGGTGGCCCGGATCCTCCGCCACGGGGGTCGCTTCGCCGTGCTCGAGGTGGCCGAGCCACCCAACCCGCTGCTCCGGGCCGGGCACTCCCTCTACTTCGGGCGGGTCGTCCCGGTGATCGGTGGCTGGCTCTCCGACGCGTCGGCCTACCGCTACCTGCCCCGTTCCGTCGCCTACCTGCCCGAGTGGCCCGAGCTGCGGGCGACGTTCGAGCGCCACGGGTTCCGGGACGTCGAGCGGACACTGCTCTCCGGCGGGATCGCCCAGCTCGTCACCGCCACCCGGGACCGGTCGTGACCCCGGCGGACGAGGTCCGCTCCGGCCCCGACCGCCCCGACGCGGCACCGGTGCCCGGCGACCGGCTGACGGCGTTCTCCTCGCCCCGTCGGTACCTCTGGGGGGTCGGCCTGGCAGTGCGGATCGAGGTGCCGGCACCGTGGCCGGAGCACCTCGGGGTGGTCACCGGGACGCTCGCCTCGTTGGCGGGCGACACCCACGACCCGTCCGAGCCGGGCACGGGCCCCGTGGCCTTCGGTGCGCTCCCCTACGACCGCTCGGCGCCGGCCAGCCTGGTGGTGCCGGCCGTGCTCCACGGCCGCTCCCCTGACGGCCGGCGCTGGCGCACGGTGATCGGGACCGACCCGGACCAGCACCGGGTGGATCCGTCGGCACCGCAGCGCGTCGAGGTGCGGGCGGTGCGCGACCCGCAGGACTGGTGCGAGGACGTCCGCACCGCCACCAAGCGGATCGCAGAGGGCCACCTGACCAAGGTGGTGCTCGCCCGGGAACTGGCCGTCCACGCCGACGCCGACCTGGACCCGGCGACGGTGTTCCTGCGGCTGCAGGAGTCGGCACCGCACGCCTTCTGCTTCTGCGTCGACGGGTTCGTCGGCGCCTCTCCCGAGCTGCTGGTGTCCCGACTCGGCGAGGTCGTCCGGGCCCAGCCCATGGCGGGCACGGCGCCCCGATCGGGTGACCCGGAGACCGACCGTCGCGTCGCCGCCGAGCTGGCGACGTCCGGCAAGGACCGCTGGGAGCACCAGATCACGATCGACGCCGTCCACGAGGCGGTCCTGCCGTGGTGCTCGTACCTCGACGCCGAGCCGGCCCCGAGCGTCGTCGACGCCGGGCCCGTGCAGCACCTCGCCACCCTGGTGGAGGGCCGCCTGTCGTCGCCGGCACCGTCGGTGCTCGAGCTCGTCGCCGCCCTCCACCCGACCCCTGCGGTCGGCGGGTGGCCCAGGGACGATGCGCTCACCCTGCAGGCCGAGCTCGAGGGCACCGACCGGGGTCGCTACGCCGGACCGGTCGGCTGGGTCGACTCGTCCGGCAACGGTGCCTTCGCCGTGGGCATCCGCAGCGCCGAGCTCCGCGGTCCCGACGCCCGCGTGTTCGCCGGGGTGGGGGTCGTGGCCGACTCCGACGCCGAGGCCGAGCTGGCCGAGACCCGGGCCAAGGCCAGGGCGATCCTCGACGCCCTCGGCCGCCCCTGAGCCACCGCGCACCCGGTCGGAACGACCCTGCGGCGGGTCAGTCGTCGCGCGTGGAGCCGACGGGCGCAGCGGTCTCGCCGGCCCAGACCTCCCGGACCCGTCCGAGCACGGAGTCGACCTCGGCGAACCCGGCGAAGTGCCCCTCACCGGGCCGGACGTGGAGCTCCCCGCGCGGGACCCGAGCGGCCTGGTGGTGGCCGTGGCTCGGCGGCACGATCACGTCGGACAGTCCCTGCCACACCACGACCGGCGGTCGGATCCCGGTGAGGTTGAAGCCCCAGTGCCGGGTGAACAGGGCCAGGTCGTGCGCCGCCGCCCGGACGTCGTCGGCGGTGAGGAGGTCGTGGAGGAACATGGCTCGCATGCCGGCGCGCCGCAGGATCCCCCGGTCGGCGAACCCGAACAGGTTGGCGTAGACGCTGAACGCAGGAGCGGCGATCGGGTCGGCCACCCGCACGAACGACGAGAAGACCCCGCCGAGCGGCCCGCGGAGCACCTCGAGGCCCGGGGCGAGGAAGCGGAACACCCGGGTGTAGCTGTGCACGGCGTCGGGTCCGCGCACCGGGCCGAACCCACCGAGCAGCGTGGCGACCACCACCCGGTCGGGCAGGCGGTCGGCGACCGCGAGCGTGTAGGGACCGCCGCCGGAGAGCCCGACGACGGCGAAGCGGTCGACGCCGAGCGCGTCGACGAGCGCCTCGACGTCGGGAGCGAACTCGGCGACGCGCCCGTACCGGTGGTCGGTGGACGACCCCGTGCCCGGACGCTCGACCGCGATCACCCGGAACCCGGACCTCAGCGCGACCTCGTCGACCGCAGGCGGCACCTGGTGCCGACCGCCGGGGGTGCCGTGGAACCAGAGCACCGGGTCGCCGTCGGGGTGCCCGTACTCGGCCCAGGCCAGGGAGCGACCGTCGGCCAGTTCGACCTCGCCGACCAGGCGGGGCACCGGAGGCTCGTCCCGGTCGAGGGCGTGGAGTCCCACGTCGGCCAGGTCCTCGGCGGCGTGGACGGGGACGGTCGCCTCGGCCGGATCACGTTCCTCGAAGTCGTCCTGCACCTGTTCGACCCTCTCGATCGGCCTCCACGGTAGCCGCCGCCACCGCCGCCCACCCGGGTCGGCGCTCAGGGCTCCCCGCCGGCCTCCAGCAGGCCGGACGAGCGGATCGCGCCGGCGACGGCGCGGGCCAGCTCGTCGTGCACCGCCACGTTGTGCTCACGGTCGCTGTCCGCCACCACGACCCGCACGCCGCCGCGGGCCAGCGCACCGGCGAGGGCCGCCTGGACCCCGGCCCGGCTCCCGGCCCGCTGGGCGTCGAGCCCGTGTGCCGCAGCGAGCGCCACCAGGTCGGCGCCGTGTGGGGTCCCGAACACCCGCTCGAAGGTCGCCGTGGGAACCGTCGTGCGCTGGGGGAGGAACGAGAAGATCCCCCCGCCGTCGTTGTCGACCACCACGACCACGAGGTCGACCCCCCGGGAGCGGGCGGCGACGAGCGCCGAGCTGTCGTGCAGGAACGCGAGGTCGCCCACCAACGCCACGGTGGGGACACCGGTCGCGGCGACCCCGAGCGCCGTCGAGACCACACCGTCGATGCCGTTCGCCCCCCGGTTCGACCACACGCGCACACCGGTCCGGGGAGCGGCGTACCACTCGAGGTCCCGCACCGGCATGGAGGAGGCGACGACCAGCGCCGAGCCGTCGGGCAGGGCCGCCAGCACGTCGGCGGCGACCGCCGGCTCGACCACCTCGCCGTGGGCGTCGAGCGTCGCCTCGACGCCCCGGCGGGCCGCGGCCTCGACCCGGCGCCAGCGGTCGGTCCACTCCACCGGGGCCGGTGCGGGACCGAGCGACCTGAGCTGCGCCACGACGGTGGCCGGATCGGCCACGAACGACCGGGCCAGCTGGCGGTCCGGGTCCGGCACGCGGTCGAACCGGTCGACGCCGACCTGCACGGAGCCCCAGTCACGCAGGCGGCCGGCGAGCACCTTCGAGGACAGCAGACCCCCGACCCGCAGCACGAACTCGGGTCGCAACGACTCGGCCACGTCGTCGTCACGCAACGCTGCGTCGGCGGTGGAGACGACCGCCGGGTGCGGGACCCGCAGACCGGACGGGGCGTCGCACACCACGGGCCAGCCCAGGTCGTCGGCCAGGCCCAGCAGGGCGGCACGATCGGCGTCGTCGAGGGCGGCCCGGACTCCGGCGACCACCAGTCCCCGTCGACCCGACACCACCGGCGCCAGGCGAGCCAGGTCCTCGTCGGTGAGACCCCACTGCGCACCCGAACGGACCCCGGGGTCAGCCCCCGTGCCCTCGGCAGGTGGAGGCAGCTCCCCGAGCTCGCCGACGAGCGGCTCCCGGAACGCCAGGTTCAGGTGGACGGGCCCGGGAACCACGCCCAGGGTCCGCGACGCCGCGTCGGCGGCCAGGTGCCGCCAGGTGGTCCGTCCGGACGCCTCGGGCGGCCCGGGCTCGCAGTACCAGCGGACCGCGTCCCCGAAGAGCCGGCGCTGGTCGATGGTCTGGGGGGCCCACACACCCTGCAGTTCGGGCGGACGGTCGGCGGTGACCGCCAGCAGCGGCACGGCGGACTGGTGGGCCTCCACCACGGCTGCGTGGAACTCGGCCGCGGCGGTACCGCTGGTGCACAGGAGCACGGCGGGGACCCCGGTGACCGCACCGCAGCCCACCGCGGCGAACGCTGCGGACCGCTCGTCGAGCAGGACCTCGACGCGCCAGCGGGGGTCCCCGACCAGTGCGAGGGCGAGCGGCGTGGAGCGCGAACCCGGCGAGACGAACGCGTGGCGCAACCCGAGCCGTGCCCACTCGTCGACGAGCGTGGCGCAGAACGTCGAGTTGAGGGAACCGGTGGACCCGTCGTCCGGTGGCAGGGGCGCGTGTGGGTGTGCCATGGGCCGACGCAGCCTACGGTGGCCGTGTGGACGGCGACACCGGGGGGTCCGACCGGCTGGCATCGGAGCGGATCGGCGCGGGAGACACCGGCCCCCCGCTGGTGCTGCTCCACGGGTTCGCCCAGGACCGGCGCTGCTGGGGGCCGCTGGCGGTCGAGCTCTCCCGGTCCCGACCCGTCGTCGCCGTGGACCTGCCCGGCCACGGCGGCTCGGCCGACCTGGCGGCCGACCTCGACCGGACGGTCGACCTGCTCGAGGCCACCGTCGCCGACCTCGGCGACTCCCTCGACGTGCTCGGGTACTCGATGGGTGGACGGGTGGGTCTCACCTGGGCGTGCGCCCGGCCGGATCGGATCGCCCGGCTGGTGACGATCGGTGCCACGGCCGGGATCGAGGACCCGGCGCGTCGGGCCGAGCGGCGGGCGCTCGACGAGGAGCGGGCCGGACGGATCGAGTCCGCCGGCGTCGAGACGTTCCTCGACGAGTGGCTGGAGCTGCCGATGTTCGCCGGGCTCCCCGAGTGGGCCCGCTTCGGCGAGGAGCGTCGGTCCAACACCGCTGCGGGGCTCGCTGCGTCGCTCCGACTGTCCGGCACCGGGTCCATGCGACCGGTCTGGGACGACCTGGCGTCCGTCGCCCGGAGCGGTCGGGGCCCCGAACTGCTGGCGCTCGCCGGGCGTCGCGACCCGGACTACGTGCGACTCGCGGACCGACTCGCCCGGACGGTCGGCGGCACCGCCTGCGCCGTCGAGGACGCCGGCCACGCCGCCCACCTGGAACGACCCGGGCCCACCATCTCGCTGGTCGGCTCGTTCCTCGGGGACTGACGGACGCTCAGCCTCCGACGAAGAGGCCGACGGCCACCAGGACGCAGGTGACGACCTGCACCCGGGCGGTGGCGGCCAGGACCGGGATCAGCGCAGGGCCCCGGGCACCTCCGAGGACCTCGATCACCGGCTGCCGGGCCAGCACCACCCCGACCAGACCGAGCGCGGCCAGCGGACGACCGCCCGCCCCGGCGACCACGGGGACCAGCACGAAGGGCAGGACGAGCAGCACCACGTAGACCGCCCGGGTCCGACGGTCACCGAGTCGCACGGCGAGCGTCCGCTTGCCCGAGACGGTGTCACCCGGGATGTCCCGCAGGTTGTTCACCACGAGCAACGCCGTGGCGAACGAACCGACGGCCACCGCGGCGACCCACGAGATCCACGGGACACCGAGGACCTGCACGTAGGTCGAGCCGGTCGTGGCCACGAGCCCGAAGAACACGAACACGAACACCTCGCCGAGACCGGCGTAGCCGTAGGGCCTGGGCCCGCCGGTGTAGAACCAACCGGCGGCCATGGCGGCAGCACCGACCACGACGAGCCACGGCTGGACGAACACCACGAGCGGGAGGCCGAACGCGGCCGTCGCCGCGAACGCCAGGATGGTGGCGAGCTTCACCTCCCGTGGGGTGGCGAGCCCGTTGCCGACCAGACGTGGCGGCCCGACGCGTGTGCCGGGGTCGTCGGTCCCCCGCTTCCCGTCGGCGTAGTCGTTGGCGTAGTTGGTGGCCACCTGCACCGACACGGCCACCCCGAGGGCGCACAGGGCCACCCACCACGACAGCCCGCGCGCCCAGCCGAGCGACGACGGACCAGCGGCCGCAGCCGTCCCGACGAGCACCGGGGCCACGGCGGCGGGGAGCGTCCGCGGACGGGCACCCAGCACCCAGCGTCGCCAGTCGGTGGGCAGCGCCGGAGGACCCGACGGACCGGGGGTGGGGGGAGTCGCGTCGCTCACAGCGTCGGTGAGCCTACGGTGCTGCGTCGTCGAGTCGGTGGGAGGCCGCCGGGATCCGGCCCAGTGCCTCGAGCACACCCCCGGACGAGACACCCCCGAACCGGGTGGCGGCGCCCACACGGTGGGTCCGGCGCAGGTTGGCGAACACCAGGTCCACGGTGACCAGGGGACCACGTCGGTCGACGCGCAGCCGTTCCACAAGCTCCCAGTCGGCCTCGAACGACACGAGCAGGTTCCGGCACCGGACGCCGTCGGCGGTGAGCTCGGCCCGCTGGGTCGCGGCCCGCCACGACACCACACCGGCGGCCACGAGCGTCACCACCGCCAGCACCCACGGGGGG
>CAIQNH010000023.1 GCA_903873135.1 uncultured Actinomycetes bacterium | reverse complement strand
TTCTCGAACGCGATGGGGTCGGACCACCACTCACCGAAGCTCGCCGGACCACCGAGACCCGGCGTGAGCGCTGCGATGCCGAGGAACACGCCGACGAAGACGAGGATCTTGACGACGTAGAGGACGTAGACCACGTAGGGAGCACCGAAGCCCTGGGTCGCCCAGGTGACGCACATCATGCGGAGTCGCTCGGTGGGGGGCTGCGCCCGCCACTCGTCGATGCTGAATGCCGGTTCGTCCGGTCGGATCAGACCCACGTCCGCACGCCCCCCTCAGGCCGGTGCTCAGGTTGCGCTACGGTCGGCATCGTACCGTGATGCAGCGAGGTCGAACCCGATGACGACGTACGACGCGGTGGTCGTGGGGTCGGGCCCGAACGGTCTGGCCGCAGCGATCGTGCTCGCCGAGGCGGGCGTGTCGGTGCTGGTCCTGGAGGCTGGTGACACCCCCGGTGGTGGGGCCCGGACCGCGGAGCTGACACTGCCTGGATTCCTCCACGACGTGTGCTCAGCGATCCACCCGATGGCCGCAGCGGGCTCGTTCCTGGCGGATCACGGGGTCGAGGTCGAGTGGTGCGAGCCAGAGGTCGAACTGGCCCACCCGCTCGACGACGGCACCGCCGGCGTGCTGCTCCGCGACGTGGCCGACACCGCCCGGGCCAATCGCTCACCCCGCTGGCGACGGCTGCTCGCTCCAGTCGTCGAACGGTGGGCCGACATCGAGCGCGACGTGCTCGGCCCGTTCGTCCGAGGGTTGCGCCATCCGGTCCCGACGGCCACCATCGGCGTCCGGTCGCTCCCGCCGGCGACGGTCGTGTCACGGTGGCTCGGCTCGCCGCAGGGTGGTGCGCTGTTCGCCGGCATCGCCGCACACGCCAGCAGCAACCTCGCCTGGCCGCTGTCGTCCAGCGTCGGAGTGGGACTGGCAGCCGCCGGCCACGTGGCCGGGTGGCCCGCCGCCCGCGGCGGGTCCGCCTCTGTCACCGGTGCCCTCGTCGCCCGTCTCGAGTCCCTCGGTGGGCGGGTCGAGTGTGGGGTGCGCGTCGACTCGCTCGCGGACCTGCCACCGAGTCGTGCGACGTTGTTCGACACGACTCCGTGGCAGGTCGAGCGGATCGCCGGGGACGTCGTGACTCGACGGACCCGACGGTCCTGGCGGCGGTTCCGTCGCGGGAACGGGGTCTGGAAGGTCGACTGGGCACTCAGCGGGCCGGTCCCGTGGACGAACCCCGATGCCCGGCGGGCAGCCACCGTCCACGTGGGCGGCACCTGGCAGGAGGTCGCCGCCGCCGAGGCGGAGGTCCGCCGTGGTCGACTGCCCGAGCGGCCGTTCGTCCTGGTGGCCCAGCAGTCGGTCGTCGACGCCACCCGGGCGCCCGACGGCGCGCACACGCTCTGGGCCTACTGCCACGTCCCGGCCGGCTGCACGGTCGACCAGACCGACGCGATCGAGCGTCAGCTCGAGCGGTTCGCACCCGGGTGGCGCGACCTGGTGCTCGCCCGGCACGTCACCTCGCCGGCCGACCTGTCCGACTACAACGCCAACGACGTGGCGGGGTCGATCGACGGTGGCGCCACCGAGCTGCACCAGATCCTGTTCCGGCCGACCTTCGCTGCGGACCCGTACCGGATCCCCGGAACGGACCTGTGGATCTGCAGCAGCTCGACGCCGCCCGGTCCGGGTGTCCACGGGCTCTGCGGGCTGCACGCCGCCAGGTCGGTGCTGCGGACGCTCCGCTGAGCCGGGTCACGGGAGGGCTCCGGTCGCTGCGTTCCAGCCATCTGTCAGGAGTTCGACCCGCAGCGCGGTCGCGGTGGTTGCGTGACCGGGATGGTTTGGCGATCGGGACACGCAACCCCGGGTGCGTCCCTCCCACCCCACCGAACTCGTACCGTTGGTTCGCTGAGGCGCGACGAGCGGTACGAGTTCGGCAGGGTGGGGGGAGTGGGGTGGGGGGCTCACCCGGGGTGGCGGGTGCAGGTAGCCTCCGCCGATGCAGGAACTCGAGGACTTCTACACCGCCAACGCACGGTTGGGTGCCGTCGCCACGCTGGACGTGGACGCCATGTGGTCCGTCTTCCGACTGGAGCGCACCGGACACGAGTTCTACGTGGGGCTGGCCGAGCGGATCGACCACCCCGAGGCCGCGGAGCTCCTCCTGCGGAACGGGACCGAGGAACTCGCCCACGCCAGGAGGATCCTCAAGGCGATCAGGTTGACCGTCGGCGAGGACGTCGAGCCGACCGACGAGCAGCTGGCGTGCCACCCGGTGCCGCTGCCCGACCAGGTCGACGCCGACCTGCTGGCGCTCGTGGTCAGCGGCGAGCAGCAGGCGGACGCCGGCTACCAGGCGTGGGCCGACCAGGTCGACGATCCTGAGGTCGCCAAGCTCCTCCGACTCAACGGTCGCGAGGAGACGATCCACGCCGAGCGGGTGGCCCGGGCGGTGGAGCTGCTCCGGTCGAGCGGGGACGACTGACGGAGCACCTCAGGGGAGCACGGTGAGCCGTGAGCCCCGGCCATCCGGTCGCCGCTCGACCTGGATCCCGACGTGCAGCCGCTCCTTCATGGCCTCGACGTGCGTGATCACGCCGATGGTGCGTCCGGTCGCGTGGAGCGCTTGGAGCGTCTCGATGGCGTCGTCGAGCGAGTCCGGGTCGAGGGCACCGAACCCCTCGTCGACGAAGAGCGCCTCGAA
>CAIQNH010000022.1 GCA_903873135.1 uncultured Actinomycetes bacterium | reverse complement strand
GTGACGGCAGCCTCACCCTGGAGGGGGCGACCGGCCTGGCCGTGGTGTTCGAACGGGTCGAGGACTCGTCGTCCTACCGGGCGGTGTGGGGGGCCGGTCAGACGTGGCCGACCGGTCAGTTCGCCACGCTGGTCCGCAACGGCGACGGCACCTTCACCGCACAGGACACCGGCGGTGCCGTGACCTCGTTCTCGGACCCGACGCAGCCCGGCGGCGGCACCGTCACGACCGTCTGGCGGGCGGGACAGCCGTCGGTGGTGCAGGAGTGGCGTGACGGTCGACTCGTCGGGTTGGCCGACTCCGTCACCGGGACCGGTCCCGGCGACCGCAGGGTCCGGATCGCCTACGGCGGCGACGAGTCCTGCCCGAACGTGCGGACCGACCTGGGCTTCGTCGCACCACCGCCCGGACAGCTGTGCGGTGCCGAGTTGTGGGACGGCACGCTCGTGGCGATCGGGTGGATCGATCCGGCGTCCGCCGAGCTCGGGCCGCGTCCGGCCCGCCTGGTCGGCGCCGCGGGCACCGGTGCCGACGCCCAGGTCACCGACCTCTCGTTCGACGCGTCGGGGCGGCTCGCCGCCGTCCGGTCACCGCTCGCGACCGCAGCAGTGGCGGCGGGTGTGCGCACCGCCGGACAGGACGTGACCACGACGATCGTCCACGACGACCGCGGCCGGGTGGCGGCGGTCGCTGCGCCTGCGCCGGCCCCGGGCCGGGAGCGGCCCGTGACCTCGTTCGAGTACGAGGTCGTCGACGGTCTCCTCGCCCGGAGTCGTGTGGTCGTCGCCGCAGTGGTGACCAGCCAGGTCGACCTGGACCCGGCCACGTTCCAGGCCACGTCGATCAGCGACCCCGTCGGACGACCCACGCGGGTGACCTGGGATCGGGCCCGCTCGACGGTGCTCGAGGTGGCCGAGCCCGGCGACCTGGTCACCCGCACGACCTACGACGACGTGGGCAACCCCACGTCACGGGTCGGGCCGGGGACCCAGGCGGCCATCGACTCGCAGGCCGCCCCGGCCACGGACGTCACGTACGACCGCACCTACTCCGGGATCGACGACCGGGAGGGCACACCCCGCCGGGGTCTGGCCGTCACCTACTGGGTCGGCGACACGTTCCGCGGTGACCCGTCCCGGGAGGAGGTGGGACCGACCTTCGGCGACACCGTGCCCTCGGAGTACTACTTCACCTGGAACGACTCGCCCGTCGGGTCGCCCGCGTGGTCGGCCCGGCTGACGGGGGTGCTGCGTGTCCCGGGGCCCGGCCGCTACGGCATCCAGGTCGATCCGGGACCCACGCTGTTCGTCGACGACGTCCCGTGCCGCCCCACCTGCGACGTCGACGCCACCCCCGACCGGCCGGTCAGGATCCGCATGGACGTCTCGACGCAGTCGACCGCGGCCTCGGTCTCCATGACGTGGACCGGGCCCGGCGTGTCCGGGAACGTCCCGAGCAGCGTCCTGTCGCCTGCGGTCGGCCTGCAGGCCGGGGTGGCCGTCCGGGACTCCTTCCGGGCGGGGGAGCGCAGCGACGCGCTGGGGAGGACCGTGTGGAGCGACCCGGTGGCCGGCATCGTCGGCGAGACCTGGTCCTCCGGCGGGATCACCCGGCGGGCGACGACCGAGCCGTACCGGCCCGCCGAGGGTCGTTTCGCCCGGGTCACCGCCTACGGCCAGCCGTCGGGGGCGGTGCGCGGCGTCGAGTACCACCCGGCCACCGACCCGGTCGCCGACCCGTGCGCGCCCGACCGTCGAGCGGTGCAGGGCGGACTGGTCCGGGCGAGCGTCGACGCCCGACCGGACGGGTCACCGGGTGGACTCCGCTCCGAGCAGGTCCACGACGCCGCTGGACGCGTGGTCGCGGCCCGCAGCGGCAGCAGCGGCTGGACGTGCTCGACCTACGACGGTGCCGGCCGGCTCGTCGTGGCCGAGACCCGACTCCCCGACGGCGGAGTGGTGTCGACCACCCGGGTCGACCACGCCGGGACCTCCACCGTCGGCGACGACCCGTTGGTGCGGACGACGACGATCGTGGACGCCACGGGGACCCACACCTCCTCGGTCACCGTGGACCTGCTCGGCCGGGAGGTGACGAGCGTCGACCTCTCCGGGACGAGGACCGTCACCACCCACGACCCGCTCCACCCGGAACGGGTGGTCACGGTGGTCACCACGCCGGCGGGCGGTGCGCCGTCGACGAGCGAGTTCCGCTGGACCACCGACGGGCAGGTCGCCGACATCCTCGTCGACGGTCGGTCGTGGTACGCCGTGGCCTACGACGACCTGGGTCGCACCCGCACGGTGACCCACGGCAACGGCGCCGTCGCCACCTACCTCTACGACGCCAACGGCCGTCCCACCGTCCGCAGCGTGCGGACGCCGACCGGTGCGACCTTCGCCGAGGAGCAGGCGCTGTCGCCGGCCGGCCGGACGCTGCTCGCCACGCTCCGAGGGCCTTCGGGGACCGCCCGGTACGCGTACGACTACGACCAGAACGCCCGGCTCGTCGGGGCGACGCTCCAGACCGACCTGCCGGTCTCCGCCACGTCGTGGGGCTACACCTACGACCCGAACAGCAACCTGACCGGCGTGCGGACGACCGACGCGACCGGTGCGGTGACCGACACGTCGTTCACGGTCGACGGGGCCGACCGGCTCACCTCGACGAGCTCGCCGCAGCTCTCCGGCGAGGTGACCTACGACGCCGACGGCAGGGCCAGTCGCCTCGGGCCCCTGACGCTCGGGTACGACGCGGTCGGGAACCTGGTCCGGGTGGCCCACACCGACGGGTCCTCGGTCGAGTGGGGCTACGTCGGGCCGGTCCGGGTGAGCCGAACGACCACCGACGCCGCCGGCGTCCGGCGCACCGTGCGGTTCGACGAGTCGGGTTTCGTCCGTGACGCCGCTGGCGCCGTGACGGCCCGCGTGCTGCAGTTCCCGGGCGGCGTGCAGGTCGTCCAGCGGTCCGACGGTGCCGCCGAGTGGACGTTCGCCACGATCGCCGGCAATCGGTGGTTCAGCACCGACGCCGCCGGCGGCGGCGACGGGTCGGTGAGCCTCTTCGACCCGTACGGCAACCTGCTCACCCCGCCTCCCGCACCGCTGCCGACGCCCACCGACGGTCCGGTGGTGGACCCACGGTTCCAGTCGGGTGACACCCAGGTGCTCGGCGGGGTCGCCGTCCAGCCCTTCGGCTCCCGGCTCTACGTGCCGGCGCTCGGTCGGTTCCTCCAGCCGGACCCCGTCCCGGGCGGATCGGCCAACGCCTACGGCTACGCGGACGCCGACCCGGTCAACGCCCACGACACCTCCGGCAACCTGCCCACGTGGGCCAAGTGGACGCTGTTCGGCGTCACGGTGGTGCTCGCCGCGGCGCTGACCGCAGCAGCGGCACCGGCGGCGGGAGCGGCGATCGGCGGCTGGGTCGCCGGCGGCGCTGCGGTGACCGGCAAGGCGGCCGTGGCCCAGGTGACGACGTCGGCAGTGGTCGGCGGCATCATCGGTGGCGCCGCCGACACGGCGATCCAGGCGACCTTCACCGAGGGCTTCGAGGACCGTGACTTCGACGTGGGTCAGATGATGATCTCGGCGGGGATCGCCAGCCTGTTCAGCGGCATCCAGGCGTTCAACGCGGTGCGCGCCGGCTCCCAGCAGGCGGCCACCACGCTGACGGCCAACCAGGTCCAGCAGCAGGGGACCAACCAGGCCACCCAGGTCCGGTGGGCCCGGTCGCTGAGCGTCGGGTCGCAGGGGTCGCAGGGTTCGCTGAACGCGTCGCAGGGGTCGCTCGGGAACCCGGGGCTCCAGCAGTTCTCGATCGTGTCGAGGTCGTCGAGCCTGGACGCCCAGAAGGCAGCCCTGTTCGGGCGGTCCTACACCGCCACCAACCTCAGGGTGACCGTCAACGCTCTCAACTGAGTGCGAGAATCTCTCAGCCGGCTCGTCCTCCTGCCGATGATGAACCGGTCAGCCCCGTCGAGGGGCGTCGCGCCGCCGTGCCCGGTCGGTCGTGACGCCTGGGAGAGAGGAACCCCGTGCAACGAACGAGTCCGCACCGCACCGTCCGTGCCGGAGTGCTCGCCCTCGCCGTCCTGGCGGTCGTGGCCGGGGCGTGCACCTCGGACGACCGTTTCGTCGCCGCCGGCAGCGACGTGCCGACCACCGAGGTCGGGACGCTCGACACGCCGGCGACCGACGGCGGCTCCGGTGGCGAGGCGAGCGGGACGATCGCCTCGAACCGCAAGCCGGACGGCTTCGGCGCCTGCAACGACGAGTACACCGGGCAGTCGTACCACCTCTGTGTCTGGACCCTGAACGAGTCCTACGGCTTCCAACCCCGGACCGCCGAGGAGAAGGCGGCGAGCCTGCAGCCCAAGGCGACCGCCGGGACGACGATCCGCCACACCGGGATCGACCTGCCCTGGGGGAACCGTGACGCCGGCGGGGCCGGGCCTGCGGACCAGACCGCCGGGACCACCTTCTCGTGGAGGTTCGGGTGCCGGTCGGTGTGCGGGCCCGAGGCGACCATCAAGTACGACATCCCCGAGGGTCAGGCGTACAAGGACCAGTTCTCGCTGTGGTCCAACGTCGAGACGGGTCCGGGCGACGACAGCTACAACTGCTCGCCGGGCCGCTACACCTCCTGCAGCCACGGGTCGATGCACTCCGACGAGGGTGACTACAGCGTGTGGGCCACGTTCACCAACAACCCGTTCCTGGTGCAGATCGACACCACCGTCAAGGGCACGCTCACCAAGACCTCGGAGACCACGAGCAACCTGATGCTCCGCGACGGTGGTACCGATCCGCTCACCGCACCGCAGACCATCAGCGTGCCGACCAACGTGACCCCGACGCCGTCGACGATCGCGTGGATCGGCGGCTTCCAGGAGGTCTACAAGGACTCCAACTACGCCGTGTCCTACAAGCTCAGCGGCAGCGTCGGGCTCGACGGCTCGACGATCCGGATGAACGCGGCGTTCGACCAGTCGGGCGTGCCCGTCGCCACCAAGTACGACTCCACGGGCAAGGCGATCACCGGCGACCCTCGCAGCACCTGGTGCGAGGTCATCAAGGTCGGCACCGCCAACCTGTCCTGCCGAGTCAACTCAGTGGCCGGCAAGCCGGCGATCGTCTCGTTCACACTCGTGCCGTGATGACGCCCACCCGAACCCTCCGGCGGCGGGGACCCGTCGCGCTCATCGCCGGACTGCTCGCCGTCGCCCTGGTGGCAGCGGCCTGCACTGACGACGGCGAGGACGCCTCGTCGGGCGGCGCCAGCGGTAGCACCCAGTCCGTCGCCACCTGGGACCCCGAGACGGTGCCGCTCCTCGATCCGGTCGCCGGCGGCAGCGGTCCTGTCGCCCCGGTGTTCCGGGGGGCGGTCGTCGACGCCTCGCTCGGGACGGCGACGTCCACCTCACCGATCCTGCGGTGGACCGACGCACCCGGCCCGGGCCCCTACCGGTTCGTCGTGACCGACCTGGGTCCCGACGGTGGACGGGAGCTGTGGTCCTCCGGCAGCGAGCCCACACCGCAGGTCACCGTGCCCGACGGCGTGCTGGAGAACGGCCGGGCCTACCGGTGGTCGGTCAGCGACGGCGCCGGTGGGGCGCTCGGACCGCTCGTGGTGCGCGTCGACGTCCAGCGACCCGGGGTCCAGCTCGTCGACCAGGTCGGCGACGTGAGCGTCGCCCGTTCCTCGGGCGAGGCGGTCGTGTCGTGGACCTCGCCCACGCTGGCCACCGTCGAGGGCGACGTCGGTCTGGGACTCACCTTCCGGGCGTCATCGGGTCAGGCCACCACCGGCCTGCCGGCCGGGTGGACACTGACCGTCGAGGGCTCGGGAACGTGGCGCCAGCTCGAGGAGCACGACGACGGGACCGTGACGCTGGTCGACGACCGGGGCGTCCCCGTGATCTTCGAACCCAACCCCGGCGACGACGCCGGCTACCGCGCCGTGTGGGGTGAGTCCCAGCAGTGGCCCACCGGTTCGTTCAGCACGCTGGCCCGCAACGACGACGGCACCTGGACGATCCAGGACACGGGCGGCACGGTGACGACGTTCGCCGCCGCCGTCGACGGCGTGGCCCACGTGGCGTCGGTCTGGAACGCGGCGCGGGCCGTCCCCGAGCAGCGCTTCACCGATGGTCGACTGGTGTCGCTCACCGACCCGGTCTCGCAGCGGTCCATCGAGCTCGCCTACGGCGGCGAGGACGCCTGCGGCGACGAGGCCGTGCCCGACGGCCTCCTCTGCGGAGCGCTCCTCTGGGACGGCACCCGACTGACCGTCGCGTACCGCACCGGCGCTGATCCGTCGGCAGCCAGGCTCGCCCGGCTGGTGAGCTGGGCGGGGACCGGCGCCACGGCGTCCGTGGTCGACCTGGCCTACGACGACGTGGGTCGCATCGCCGCGGTCCGCTCGCCGCTGGCCACGGCCTCGGTGGCCGCCGGCACCCGGTCGGCCGGGCCGGGGGTGACCACGCAGATCGCCTACGACGACCAGGGTCGCACCACCTCGGTCACGTTGCCCGAGCCCACGCCCGGCGCCGCCCGGGCGCAGCGCACCTACCGGTACGCGGTGGAGGCCGACCGGGTCACGACGACCGTCGAGGTGCCCGGCCAGCCCTCGCCGCTGTCGGTCGTGACCGCCGACGCGTCGACGTTCCAGCTGCTCGAGTCCATCGACCAGGCCGGCCGTCGTTCCACGGCGACCTGGGACCGCTCCAACGACCGCGTCGAGCAGGTCACCTACCCCGGCGACCTGGTCACGCAGTACGTGCGTGACGACCTGGGCGTGACGACCCGCCGGGTCGGCCCGGCCACGCCGCTCGCCATCCTCGGCGGCGGTGCACCGACCACGGAGGTCGGGACCGACCTGCGCTTCGACGGTGGCGCCGACCTGGACGGTCGTCCGATGCGCGGCCTCGCCGCCACCTACTGGGACGGCCCGACCTGGAGCGGCACCCCGGTCCGGTCGGAGGTCGGTCCGGCCTTCGGCGAGGCCGAGGTGCCCGACCCGTACCGGTTCTCCTGGAGCGAACCGCCGGTCGACGGGGTCGACTGGTCGGCCCGGCTCGCCGGCGTGCTCCGCCTGCCTGCGGCAGGGGAGTGGACCATCAGCACCGGCGGCGCCGCGCTGTGGGTGGACGAGCGCCCCTGCCGGCCGTCGTGCGTGATCCCGACCGCCGGCGCCCGGCCGGTGCGGATCCGCATCGACGTCACCGGCCCGTCGGGCGACGTCGACCTGCAGTGGAGCGGGCCCGGTGTGTCCGGGAACGTCCCCGCCGACGCGCTCGCCCCCGCCTTCGGCCGCACGAGCCGGCAGTCCCAGTCCGACGCGCTGGGCGTCGGCAGCCCGGTCGAGATGGTCGGCCGGATGGAGTACTCCGACCCGGCGGCCGGCCTGGTGTCGGCGTCGTGGACGGCGTCGGGTCTCCAGCGGCGGACCGAGGCCGAGCCCTACCGGCCCGGCGAGGGCGAGTACTCGCGCATCCTCACCCAGACACCCCCCGAGGGCCCGGCCCGACGCATCGAGTACCACCCGACGACCGAACCGGTCGCCGACCCGTGCGGCAGCGGCGACCACGTCCAGGGTGGGCTCGTCTCGACGAACGTCTCGCCGGGCGGCTCCTCCGGATCCGAGGTCCGCACCGCCGTCGTGTTCGACGACGCCGGCCGCGACCTGGCGAACCGGCCCTCGGAGGCCGAGGAGTGGACGTGCACGACCCGTGACGCCGCCGGTCGTCCGGTGCTGACCGAGTACCGGGGTGCGAGCGGTGACCAGGAGCGCACGGTGGCCATTGCCTACGAGGGCCCGTCCTCGGCCGGGCCGACGGACCCGACGGTCACCACCACCACGTCGACGACGGCGGCGGGCGCCTCGCTCACCGAGACGATCCAGACGGACCTGCTCGGCCGCATGGTCAGCTCGAGGGACCTGTGGGGAACGGTGACCGAGGTGACCTACGACCCGCAGTTCCCCGACCGGATCGTGCGCAACGTGGTGCGACCGGCGGGCGGCGCCTCCTCCACCATCGAGTTCACGCACGGCCCGTCCGGAGAACGGCTCACCTCCACCCTGGACGGTCGGCTGTTCGCCACCTACACCTACGACGACGCCGGACGGCCGCTCGCCATCACGAGCGGTCCCGTCGTGACCTCGTTCGAGTACGACGCCACCGGGCGACCCTCGACACGCACGGTTCGCTCGCCGTCCGGCGAGTGGCGTGAGCAGCAGGTGACGAGTCCGACCGGTCGCTCGCTGGCGATGGTGCTCTCCGGGCCCGAGGGTCGGGCCGAGTACCGCTACCGCTACGACGTCGACGCCCGCCTGGTCGGCGCCACGCTCGAGTCGACGGTGCCCGTCACCGAGACCGCGTGGACCTTCGGGTACGACCCGGACGGCAACCTGACGAGTCGCACCGCCGCCCGCTCCGACGGGACCACGCAGACGGTCCGGAACACCTACGACGAGGGTGCTCGCCTGAGCGCGACCGACGACCCGGCACTGGCGGGCGGAGGCGGCACGGTGGCCTTCGACGCCACGGGTCGCGTCGAGTCGCTCGGACCGTTGGCGTTCACCTACGACGCCTCCGGTTCGACCCGGGAGGTCCGGGCCCAGGACGGCTCGTCGGTGGCCTTCACCACCCGCTTCGGTCGGACGGTGGCGCGCACGACCACCAGGGACGGCACCACCACGTCGCTTCGCTACGGCGACGGCGGGGTGCTCTACGACGGGACGGGCCGGTTCCTCGGCCGGGAGCTCACCGGCGCCGGTGCCGGCAAGCTGTTCGTCGGGGCCAACGGGTCGGTGCAGCGCGTGGTCGCGACCGGCTCGGGCAACCGCTGGTTCGTCCTCGACGCCAACGGCGCACCGGTCGGCGGGGTGGCGCTGTACGAGCCGTACGGTCGCCGGATCGACGTGGCCGGCCAGACCCCGCCGCCCGTGGCGCCCGAGGCACCGCTGCAGCCGGGGTTCCAGCTCGTCGACGGCGTCCGTGTGGGCGGGGTCGAGCTCACCCCCCTCGGGGCCCGGACCTACCTGCCCACGCTCGGCGCGTTCGTCCAGCCGGACCCGCTCATCGGAGCGGGGACCAACCCGTACTCCTACGCGGACGCGGATCCGGTCAACGGGCACGACCCGACCGGCGGGTTCACCGAGTGGCTCTCCTCGGTCGGGAGCTGGTTCTCCGACAACGGCGAGGCGATCCTCTCGTGGAGCCTGCTGGCCGTGACGGCCGTCGCCGCTGCCGGGCTCGCCTACGTCGCCGGGCCGGCAGTCGGGAAGCTGGTGTCCCAGACGGTCACCGCGTCGCTGACCCTCGGCACGCGGCTGGTCATCGTCTCGTCGGTCTCGGCGGTGGTGGGCTGGGGTGTCGGCGTCGGTGCGACCTACGTGGCCGGAGCCGTCATGGGCTGGGACATCAGCTTCTCCACGGCGGCGTCGGTCGGCGCGGGCTTCGCAGCGATCGCACTGGTCCGACCGCTGGCGTACTGGAGGCAGCTCATCGGCGAGGCGAAGGGTGTGCAGGGGCTGTTCCACCAGAACACGTCGATGCCGGGATACGGCTTCACCAAGGCCTCGGTCGTCACAGCCTGGAACGACGTCCGGAGGGTGTTCGGGTTGCCGAACCTCCCCGTTCCCCGGACCCAGCAGCTCTCCCGGTCGGGATCGTTCGCTGCGGACAACGTGGACGATGTGATCTCCCAGAACCAGCGCCAGTCGTTCGTCAGCGGCGACGGTTCAGTCGGCGACGTGTAGCCCCTCCACATCCCCCTCCACACCCCCCTCCACATCCCCTCACCTCTCGAACTCGTACGGCTCGTTGCGCCCAGGCGCACGAGCCGTACGAGTTCGAGAGGGTTGGCGGCGCCGACGCTCGTCGACGCCGCTCGGTGGAGTGGGTGCGGGTCGGAACCGATCAGAGGCGGTAGGTGACGACGACCGGTGCGTGGTCGGACCAGCGCTGGTCGTAGGTCGCGGCCCGGTCGACGCGGGCCGCGGTGGCTGCGGCGGCCAGCTCCGGAGTGGCGAACTGGTAGTCGATCCGCCAGCCGGCGTCGGTGTCGAACGCCTTCCCCCGGTAGGACCACCACGTGTACGGCACGTGCTCCCCGGTCGCCAGCGACCGGGCGACGTCGACCCAGCCGAGCTCGTCGGTCCAGCGGTCGAAGCGGGCGCGTTCGTCCGGGTGGCATCCGGCCCTGCCCCGGTTGCCCTTCCAGTTCCTGAGGTCGCTGTCGCGGTGTGCGACGTTGAGGTCGCCGGTGAGCAGCACGTGCCGACCGTCGGAGCGGAGCTCCTCGATGCGGTCCGTGGCGGCGTCGAACCAGGCGAGCTTCTCGGCCATGCGGGCAGGATCATCGGCATCACCGGTGTGGGCGTAGGCGGAGACCACGGTCAGGGTGTCGCCCCCGGGCAGCTCGACGTCGGCCTCCTGCCAACGTCCCGTGCCGGCGAAGCACGGCTCCCCGTCGCCGGAGTCGGTCCGCACGAGCGGCAGTCGACTGACCACGGCCACGCCCGCTCGTCCCTTGGTGGTCGACTCGGCGTGTGCGAGGTGCCAGCCCGGTCCGAAGACCTGCGCCACCAGGTCCTCGACCAGGTCGTCCGGCGCCCTGACCTCCTGCAGCGTGACCACGTCGGCACCGGAGCCGGCCGCCCACCCGGCAGCGTCCTTGCGGGCTGCGGCCCGCAGACCGTTCACGTTGGCGGTGGCGACGGTGAGGGTGGTGCGTCGACGTCCCGCCACGGCCGCCGAGGGTACCGCCCCTCACCACCGACACCCTCGAACTCGTACGGCTCGTTGCGCTCAGGCGCACGAGCCGTACGAGTTCGGCCCCCCGGGGTGGGTGATGCCGGCTGGGTAGGATCCTTCCCGTGCGCACCTCAGGAGAGACGACACCGTCTCCCGTCGCCTCGGATCCCGTCGACGACGGGGCGACCGGCCGCAGGGTGATCGGGGGGACGTCGGACGGGTTCGTCGGGCCCGGACCACGCGACGGGGTGACGGCGCTGGCGGCACTCCGATCCTGGGACCGCCGCCGCTGGTGGGCGGCAGTGGTGGCCGCCGTGCTCACCGCCGTCATCGTGGGGGTCCCGACCGACGTGATCCCCAACCCGGTGTTCGGTCGGCCGGTCGCGGTCACGTGGTGGTCGGCACCCGTCCTGGCGTTCACGAGCGTGCTCGCCGGCCTGTTGGCGGCCACCTACGTCCGCACCGGCAGCGAGGTCGAGGCCGACCGGAGCGCCCGGATGGGCGGCGTGGGCGGGGTGCTCGCCTTCCTCGCCGTCGGCTGCCCGGTGTGCAACAAGCTCGTCCTGCTGGCCCTCGGCACGACGGGAGCGATGGAGTTCTTCGCCCCGGTCCAGCCGGTGCTGGCAGTCGCCGGGGTGGTGGTCCTCGCCGTCGCGCTGCGGTTCCGGCTGCGGTCGTCGGTGGCGTGTCCCGTGCGGACCCGGTGAGGCCGCCGCCCGGGGCTCCGTCGGTCGCCTCGTCGCGGTCGAGCGCGGTGTCAGACTGACGGCCGTGTCGGCGACGGTGGTGCTCGGAGGAGGGTGGGTCGGCTCAGCCGTGGCCGAGGCGGCGCGGGCCGTCGGCCGGGTGGTGGT
>CAIQNH010000021.1 GCA_903873135.1 uncultured Actinomycetes bacterium | reverse complement strand
GACGCACCCGACGACCATACGGCGACATCTCCGGCCGATGCGCGACTTGTCTCGGGTAACCGCCGTGACGGTGCCGCTCTGCGCAGCTTCGGCGAGCGGGCCATGCCGGAGATCATCCGGCACTTCCTTCCGAACTCATTGCGTTTGGCCACCGATTCGGTGGTGAAACGCAACCAGTTCCGGTGACTGGGCCGGGTGGGGCGATGTGCCGCTACATGTCGGCTCCCTCCGGTGCAGGTTCGGTGAGCAACGTCCAGAGGCGGTCGAGGCTCTTGGCGCCCGTGGCAGCGGCGATGTCCTCGAGGCGGGTGCCGTCGTCGTGGAGGCGGCGCGCGCAGGTGTTGCGGATCGAGGTGGGGGTGAGGGTGGGGTCGTCGCCGAGGCCGGCGACGCGCAGCACGCGAGCGAGGTTCCCCGACGCGGACGCCTGGGCCTTGGCGGTGCCGGGGTCGGTGCCGTCGTAGACGAAGGGCAGGGTGCGGTCCCGGCCGGCGAGGACGGTGAGGCGGGCAAGGATGAAGCGGGACTGCCAGTCGTCGAGGGCGACGGTGCGGGGGAGCTGGTCGCGGCCGCCGAGAAGTGCCACCTGAACCTGGCCGGTGACGGTGACGGCGTCGATGGGGAGCTTGGCGAGTTCGCCAGTGGTGGCGGACGCCTCGGCGAGTGCGTACTGGGCGGGGGTGACGTCGCTGCGGGTGTCCCAGCGCTGGACCGCGACCCGGCACAGCGCCTGTTCGGTGCGGGTGAGGGGGCGGCCCCGCTGCCCGGCGGGGAGGGTCCACGGAGGCCGGGCGAGCGTGTCGGGGGCGTCGCCGTCGTAGGCGTGGGCGGCGACGAAGGTCGCCCACCGCTGGCCGGGGTCTGCGTGCCCGGGGGCGAGGAACCGGTCCGCCGCCGTGCCGGCACCGTCGCCGGCAGCCAGGTCCGCAAGCTCGGCGAGCAGCCCGGCGCATGTCGGGTCGGGCTCGACGCCGGTGGAGGTGAGGAGCCGCATGATGGCGTCGGGGTTGACCACGTCGGGAACCCGGAGGCCCGTGGGGGGCGCCGGAACGGCGGCGGTGGCAGTGGAAGCTGTGGTGTCCATGCCGGGACCGTCCCGGCGGTGGCCCCGGCGTCAACCGCGGCCACCCGCTCAGTCGTCGCAGCGGCCGTGGAGGTCGTAGGCGATGGCGTTGTTGAGCACCCCGGCACCGATGACGTCGAAGACGAAGTCGAGGTAGCGCAGCGACGTGGCGTGCCCGTAGAAGGGCATCTGCCGCTTCAGCCACGCGAAGAACGACTCGATGTCGTTGCGCCACCCGTACAGGCCGGTGGCCTGCGGGTGCAGGTAGGGGTAGGCCGCCAGGCGGTTCGCCGTGGCGGACCGGCCGGTGGAGCCGGACAGCTCGACGCGGTGCTCGAAGTAGCGGTTCGCCCGGTCGGCGTGCTCACAGCGCAGCCGCCACACACCCCACAGCGTGTAGGTGCCGTCGCCGTTCGCGACGCGCTCGACCCGCACGAGCGGGGGCACCTCGGTGCGGTGCCACCAGTCGCGGTCCGAGCCGCCGTCGTGGACGACGAGGCAGGTGTCGATCGTCGCCAACTGGTGATGGCATGGGCCGTGGGGGCCGTCGTGGACCGCGTCGGGCAGCTGGGCGACGGCGAGGCGCCGCTTCTCCGTCGGTGCGTCACCGGAGCGGCGGCGCCGGCCCTTGCCCTTGCGGGGCTCCTTGACGGCCTTGGACCCGCGCACCGGGACGAGGTCGTCGGGCAGGACCACGACGCGGCGCGGGTCGGTCACCTTCGAATCGGCCTGGCCGTGCTCGACGATGGGCAGGGCACCCCGGCGCATGATGCGCCCCTGGGCGGCGCCCTGCATGAGGCGGTCGTACCCCACCGTGACCGGCACGGTGAGCCGGTCGAGCACCCGGTGCAGCGCGGCTTCGGCGACGGTGATCTCGTCGCCCTCCGGGTGCGGGGCGATCGCCAGCACCACCCGCTCCCAGCGGTCGTGCCCGTGCACCGTCCACGCCGTGAGCGGGTACCCCGGCAGCTCGGCGCCGTTCTTGGTGGTGACCAGCTTCTCGGCCAGCCGCGGCGCCAGCTGCGTTGCCCGCGAGCCCCGCACCTCTCCGTTCGCGTCCACCCGGACGCCGGTCATGTACTTGGCCGTGGTGCCGTCACCCTGGACGTGCGCGGCGCGCCTCGGGACGATGTGGGGACCAGCCGGATCGGGGAGCAACCCGACCGCGTCGGCAGTGCGCACGCCCGCGTCGATGAACACCGGGTCCAACGCCTCGAGCAGCTCAGCGAAGCGGTCGTCCTCGCGGATCATGCGCAGGTGCTCCCACCGGGGCGGCCGCTCGTGCAACCAGCAGCCGTGCGCCAGGCCGTGGCGGCGCACCCGGTCCCAGTTGTCCGCCAGGTACCCCTCGGCGTGGTCCAGCGACTTGGCCCGCCACCGCAGCGCCACCAACAACATCAGCGACGTCCCGTTGAACGCCCGGGGCCGTCCCGTCGCAGCCGGCGGGATCACCTCGTCGATCACCTTGCCGAGAGCTGCCAGCCACGGCCACGCCGCCAACGCCAGCGCATCCCGCTCGATGGTGCGGCGCATCTGCCGCTTGGACAACCTCCTCTTCGGGTTCTGTGCCATGCCGGCACCGTCCCCGCACCTCAGAGCCCGGCAACCGCCTTCACCCCCTGGTCCCCACAGCGCCACACCCAGGGCGGCCGGTGCCCGCACACCGGAAAGCAAACCCCCGGACGACCCGAGCACCGCACGGCGACACCGGCCGCAGTGTTTGCCCCCAGGGCCAACCTGCTTGCGCCCCCCGCCGACCCGGGACCATCACAACAGAACAACGCTCCGAGCCGTTCCAGAACGGCGGCACGAACCCCCACAGGGGTGCTTCGCCATGCCCGGAACCAGGGCTTCCGCGGACCTCCCAGAGGCCCCGGAGGGCCGCGACGCGGTCGACGGTCCCCGACCGAACGCTAGACCACCGCAGACCGGGACCGGCCGCCCGTCGACGGGCGGCCACGAGGCGACCGCAGGTTCAGAAGTCGATCGCCGGGACCGGGGGGAACAGCGCATCCCGCTCGGCGCGGAGCCGCTCGCAGTCCCAGTCCCGTCCGACTGGCACGAGGAGGATCGGACTGCGCGCCGGATCGGGGTGCTGGTCCCACTGCGCCGGGTTGAGGAAGGCGTCGTCGGACGCACCGAGCACGAGCTGCTCGGAGTCGTCGCGCACGCTGCCGGTGAAGCGCCCGTCGGGCTGCTCGGCGAGGTCGTAGGCGAAGATCTCGCGACGGGCCAGGTAGAGCTCACCGGTGAGCGCACCGTCGCCCACCGAGATCGACGCCGTCACTCCGGGCCGCCCGTCGCCGTCGGCGTCGGTGATCCGAGGGTCCCCGGGGTCGGTCGGCAGCCGTTCCGTCGCCGGGTCGTCCAGCTCGACGCCGATCCCGGTCGGGGTCGCGGGCCGGACGATCCGGGCGCGTCCGTCGACCACCTCGAGCTCGGGGTACGCGGGCACCGGGCGGATGGCCTGGGTCGCAGCGTCGGAGAAGGTGACGCTGATCGGTTGGTCGGACCGGTGGTCGGCGAAGCAGAAGGTCTCCTGCTCCACGAGACGACCGTCGACCACGTCGAGGTCGGTGAAGCCGTAGGAGATGATCAGCGTCTTCATGCCGCTGCCCTCGTAGGCCACCACGTCGTAGTGCGCGTAGCGACCGGCGACCCGGTCCGCGGCGGCGAGTTCGTCGCCGGCGAGCGTCACGCCCTGGGTGTCGGTGGGCTCCGTCGTGGTGCTCCGGTCGGCAGAGGAGCCGGCGTCGGTGCCCGTGCAGCCGGCGGCGACGGCCAGCGCCAGCACCGGGACGGCGAGGAGCGCGCGGGGGTGACCCGGTCGACGCCAGCGGAGACCGTTCACGCCGCCACCTCGGGGAACCAGTTCCCGTGGAACCCGAACGGCACCCGCTGCGGCAGGTGCACCCGGGCGACGGGTCCGGCGGCGACGTCTCGGGCGTCGAGCACGACCAGGTCGGACGCGTCGGTCGTCGCGTCGGTGACGACGACGAGCACCCAGCCGTCGTCCTCCGCGGTCCCGTCGGGGTCGGCCGCGAACACGCCCTCTCCGACGTGACCGTGCGGCCCCGCGCTCCACACGGCACGCTCGCCGGTCAGGTCGTCGTACCTGACGATGGCGTCGAAGTCGCCGAGGTGCCGGTCCGGACGGGTGAACGCCGACATGTACAGGTAGCGGACACGGACTCCGTCGTAGGCGGGGTTGATGCGGTTGAAGTCACCCTCGAGGTCGTCGATCGGCTCCCAACCCGCCCGGTCCGCGGCCAGGTCCACCCAGAATCGGGCCGGTCGGGCCGTGTGGTCCTGGGCGGCGCGTTCGTCGAGCGGCACGCTGTCGTCCATCCCGAACGCCGGTGCGTCGTAGCGACACCCGTGGAACTCGATCCGGTCGCCGTCGGCGAACCCCGACCAGAAGTGCTGGACGTGACCGGGCTCGACGTCGAACCACCGGACGTCGGTCGCGGCACCCCGCCGGGGCAGCACGCCGATCCGGGCGCCCCGCTCGGGCATCCACCGGACGAGCGGACCCGACCCCAGGTTCGCCAGGTCGAAGACGTAGGGCGACTCGAGGAACACGGCGTGCGTCTCGGTGACGACGAAGTCGTGGATCATCACCGGGACGGGGAGGTCCAGCTCGACCGAGTGCGACAGCGTGCCGTTGGCGTCGACGACGTGGTAGCGGAGGTAGGGCTCCACGAGCGAGTAGCCGAACGCGAGCAGCTCACCGGTCCGCGGGTCGAGGCGGGGGTGGGCCGTCATGGCACCGACGAGCCGACTGTCGAAGTCGTACTCCCCCACCGTCTCGAGCGAGCTGGTCACCTCGGTCGGCAGACCACCCTCCCACAGGGCGAGTCGACGACCGGCGTGCTCGACCACGTGGGTGTTGGCCGGGTTCTTCACCGGTCCTGCGTCGCCGGTGAGCGAACGGTCGGGGAAGGAGGTCACGTCGCCGAGCCCGGGGTACACGGCCCGACCCAACGCCAGCTCCGCCTGGAGCCCCCGGGACCTGATCCACCGGTTGCGGTACGTCACGCCACCCTCGGCGAACGTGACGTCGTGGAGCATGCCGTCGCCGTCGAGCAGGTCGTAGCGACCGATGGGCTCGAAGAGCGGGTTGGGTCCGTTGCGGACGAACGAACCCCGCAGACCGGCCGGGAGCTCCCCGCTGACGGCGCACCCGGTGACGTCGACCTCGTCGGCGACCGGACGACGCACCCCGGAGAGATCGGGCTGACCGGCTGCGTTGACGACCTGCCCCACGAGCGGGGCCGGCACGGAGGCGGGGCTCACGACCCGTCCTCGACGAACCGGTCGAGTTCGTCGGAGACCGCCAGACCGGCGGGCACGCGGTCACCGCCCAGGGCCAGGTCCACGGCGCGGTGGAAGTGGAACACGAGGCGTTCGTGCCAGCCGATGCGGAACGGTCGGGCGCCGGGGGACTCGACGGAGCGCTGGATCGCCCCCAGGTTGGCGGTGTCCTGCGCCATCACCGTCTGGAACAGGCTCACGCGCATCGCGTGTTCCTCGGGCATCTCGCCCTCACCCCAGTCCGGTGCGAACCACTCGAGCACGAGTTCGCTGCGATGCTCGTCGACCGGCCAGATGCACAGGAGCGGGAACGCCCCGGTGTCGAGCGGAGCGACCACGTTGGGGAACCACCCGAAGGACGTGCTGGTCTGGCGCCACAGCTCGCCGACGCTCGGGTTGTCCGCGACGGGCGACGGGTCCATCACGCCCAGCAGCTCCGGTCGGATCGCCACGCTCAGCCGACTGTGACCGTTCGGCAGCATGGCGACGGTGACGGTCGAGTCGTCGTAGAGCAGCGCCGCGTTGTCCGGGTGCACGGTGCGGATGTGGTACACCTCGAGGAACGCGTCGACGACCACCTTCCAGTTGGCCTCGACCGGGTGGACCTGTCGGTCGATCCACCGCAGCCGGGTCCCGTCGATCTCCCGCATCTGCTCGGCGAGCGGACCGAGGTAGTCGGCGAGCGGTTCGGCCTCGGGGTCCTCGTTGGTGAAGATGAACCCCTCCCACTCCTCGCACCTCACGGGCACCAGCCCGAGCGAGTCCTGGTCCAGGTCGACGAAGCTCCGCGAGTCGGGCACGGCGACGAGCCCTCCGCTCAGGTCGTAGGACCAGGAGTGGTACTGGCAGGTGAGCCGACGGGCGGTCCCGCACTCGTCGCGGACCACCGGAGCGGCGCGGTGCCGGCAGCTGTTGTAGAAGGCCCGGACGACGCCGTCCGCGCCGCGCACGACCACCAGCGGCGACCCGGACCGCTGCGTGGTCAGGTAGCTGCCGGGCTCGGGCAGTTGCGACGTGTGACCGGCGACGAGCCACGACCGACGCCACACCCGCTCCCGCTCGAGCGCTGCGAACCCGGGATCGCAGTAGCGACCGGACGGGATCGGCGGCACCTCGACGGCGCCCTCGGGCGGCCCGGTCCGGTCCCGGTTGGCCTCGAGTTCGGCCCGGATCCGGTCTTCCAGCGTGGCGTCCACTCGGCGTCCCCCAGACTCGGTCGACCTCCGGAGGCGACCTCGGACACCGGAGCGTAGTAAACACCCTTCAGGCCGTCGACGGGACCGTCCGGCCACGCCGGACGCACGGGGGGCACGGTGGGTCGAGGATCGAGCGAACCACTGGTGATCACCGGGGGCACCGTCGTCGACGGGACGGGCGGCCCGGCCGCTCCCGGAACCGACGTGCTCGTCGACGGCGACCGGATCGTGGCCGTCGGTGCCGGCGTCGCCGCCGGCGCCCCGCCCGAGGCGGTGACCATCGACGCCACCGGGTGCACGGTCATGCCGGGCCTGATCGACGCGCACTGTCACGTGACCTTCGGCGAGCCGGCGAGCAACGACGAGCTGTTCTCCCACCGTCCCGCGTCGACCTCGATGCTCCTCGCTGCGTTCAACGTCCCGAAGCTCCTCCGTGCCGGCGTGACGGGGTTCCTCGACGCCGACTGCATCGCCGACCTGGGACCGGCGCTGCGCGACGGCATCGAGGCGGGTCTGGTCGAGGGTCCGCGCATGGCCTCCGGACTCAACGCCCTGCTCACCGCAGCCGGCGGCACCGCCGGCCGGCTCATCCCGGACGAGGGCGGCATCGGCTACGCGCAGGTGGTCCGGAACCGTGACGAGATCGTCCGCACCACCCGGCAGCAGGTGAAGTACGGCGCCGACTGGATCAAGGTCCACCTCACGGGGTCGCTCCCGAACCGGACCGGCGAGCTGACCGTGTGGTCCCGCGACGAACTGCTGGCCGTGACCGAGACGGCGCACGCGCTCGACACACCCGTGGTGGCGCACTGCCGCAACGCCGACTCCACGCTGCTGGCCGCCACCTGTGGCGTCGACCTCATCCTGCACGCGAGCCACCTCGACGACCGAGCGCTCGAGGCGGTCGTCGAGTCGGGTGCCGCGGTCGCCCCGACGTTCACCTTCCTCGCCAACCTGGCCGACCACGGTGCGCTCGTCGGCGCCGCCACCGCCCAGGTCGACATCTTCCGCGGCGAGATCGAGGCCACCGCCGCCGTGCTCCGGCGGGCGCACGAGGCCGGCGTGCCGCTGCTGTGCGGCTCGGAGAGCGGGTTCTCGCTCACCCCGTACGGACACTGGCACGCCCGTGAGGTGGAGCTGTTCGTGGACGTCCTGGGTCTCACCCCGCTCGAGGCCATCTCCTGCGCCACGCGCCACGGCGCCATCGCCCTGCGACGCCCGCTCGACTCGATCGGCGTGGTCGCCGTCGACGCCGCCGCCGACCTGCTCGTGGTCGACGGCGACCCGACGCAGGACGTGGGGGTGCTCGGCGATCGACGACGGCTCCGTCACGTGGTGTCGCGTGGCGTACCGGTCGACCTGGACCGACCGTGGCCCGAGCGCGACCCCTTGCCGGGTGAGCACGTCGGCGTGTGGTCGACCCAGCTCCTGACCCGCGACCTGGTGGACCCGTGAGCCGGTCGACGCCGACGACGGTGGTGGTCACCGGTGCCGGGTCCGGGCTCGGTGCCGCGGTGGCAGTCCGACTCGCCCGGGGCGGCAGCGTCGTCGGGGTGCTCGACCGCGACGGTGACGCCGCCCGGCGGGTGGCCGGCGAACTGGGTCCGGAGGCGGTGGCCCTGGTGGCCGACACCACCGACGACGCGTCGCTCGACGACGCGCTCGACACGTTCGCCTCGCACACGGGGACGCCGGCGCCGGACGGGGTGGTCTGCAATGCCGGCGTCGTCGCCTTCGGACCCCTCGTCGAGCTCGACGCCGAGGAGTGGCGGCGAGTCGTCGAGGTCAACCTCACCGGGACGTTCCTCAGCGCCAGGTCGGGGGCGCGGCGCATGCTCGCCGCGGGTCGGGGCGGCTCGATCGTGACCGTCACCTCGGTCAACGGCGTCCTCCCCGGTCCGGGGGCAGGCGCCTACGGCGCCACCAAGGCGGGCGTGGCCCGGCTGACCCAGCAGATGGCCCTCGAGTGGGCGGCCGACGGGATCCGCGTCAACGCGGTCGCCCCGGGCCTGATCGACGCTGGCATGTCGAGCGCCGTCCTGGCCGACCCGGGGGTACGGACGGCCCGGACCGCAGCGGTCCCGCTCGGCCGACTGGGTACCGGGGCCGACGTCGCCGACGTCGTGGCCTACCTGCTCTCCGAGGAGTCGGCCTACGTCACGGGCGCCGAGCTCCTGGTCGACGGCGGGGTCGCACTCGGCGCCCTGGCCCGACTGCCACGTTCCGCACCGGGGGCGGCGGACGGGTGAGCCGGCAGGTGCTCTGGCACGGTGGCGCCGGCGGGCACGACGCCGAGTCACTGGCGCAGGCGCTCGGGGCCGTCGCGGCCGACGAGGGTCTGACGACCACCACGGTGACCGGTCCGGACGGACTCCGCCGGGCCGTCGGGATGGCCGGGGCGGGCGACGTCGTGACCGTCCACGCGCTGCACCTCCGGGGGACGGCACCCGAGGCGGCCCGACTCCGCACCGAGCCACCGTCGGGACCGGACCCGGCCGACCTGGACCTCGTCGTCGACTGGGTCCGCCGCGGCGGGTCGCTCCTCGCCCTGCACACCGCCGTGGTCTGCTTCGACGGTGACGACCGGTGGCGACGGGTGTGCGGCGGCGTGTGGGACTGGGGCACGAGCTGGCACCCACCGGTCGGCAGCGTCCGGGTTCGCATCGAGGCGAGCGACCACCCCGTCGTCGACGGCATCGACGGCTTCGAGCTGACCGACGAGGCCTACGCGTCGCTGGATCTGCTGGACGACGTGCGGCCGCTGGCCTCGACCGAGGTGGACGGGGTCGACCAGCCGCTCGTGTGGGCCCGGTCGGTCGGCGACGGACGGGTCGTGACCGACCTCCTCGGCCACGACGCCGCGTCCGTCGACGCGCCCGCACACCGGCGACTGCTCCGACAGGCCCTGCGCTGGCTGCGGTCCGGAGGTGCGCGGTGAGCGGACCACGCCAGCTCACGGTCGACTCCTTCCTCGTCGCCCGGGACACGCTCCGTCAGCGCCACCTCCGACAGGCGCTCTACGACGCCGGCGACGTCGTCATGGCCGACGTGCTCGTCAACCTGCACGGCTCGGAGCACCGCGACCGGCGACGACTCGAGAACCGGCTGTTCCGCCGGGACACCCACGAGCGCTACGAGCGCGAGCTGTTCCCACCCATCGTGTCCGAGACGTTCGCGCCGCACGCCCTCCGTGGCCGGGCGGAGTTGGTCGGGCTCAGCCACCACGTGATGATGAACCTGGCCGCCGCCACCGCTGGCGTGGACCGGCCGCACGGCACGCCGGAGGAGACCGAGCGCCTCTACCGGGCGATGATGCAGTTCATCGAGGGGGCCACGCTGGCGCACCACCGCGGCGACCGCGCGGCGGTGCGCGACCGCGTGGCCGCCGCCCTGGCCGAGTTCGACGCGGCGTTCGTCCGACCGTCGGTCGACCGGCGGCTCGCGCTCCTCGCCGAACTCGACGCCGGCACCATCGAGGCGTCCGAGCTCCCGGCCGACGTCCTGACGGTCCTCCTGCGGCACGCCGACGAACTCCACCTCGCCGACGACGTCGTCCTGCGGGAGACCTGCTTCTACCTGCTCGCCGGGGCGCACACCTCGGCCACTGCGTTCGTCCGGACCTTCGACCACCTGGTCGCCGACCCCGACGACCCGGAGCTCCTGGAGCGGGCCCGACGGGAGCCGGCGTTCCTGCAACGCTGCGTCCACGAGACCGTCCGGCTGCAGCCGTCGAGCCCGATCGCGCTGCGGCGCGCCGTCGAGCGCGTCGAGCTCGCCGACGGCCAGGTCGCGGAACCCGGTGACGAGGTGACCGTCGACCTGGTGGCCGCCAACCGCGACCCCGCGGTGTTCGGTGACGGGGCCGACCGGTTCGATCCGGACCGCCAGCTCCCCGACGGTGTGCCGCGCTGGGGCCTGAGCTTCGGCTCCGGGGCGCACGCCTGCATCGGACAGGACCTGGCGGCAGGCGGGGCACCGGACGCCGACGGCGACCACCTGGTCGGCCTCGTCACCGTGGCCCTCGACGCGCTGCTCGAGCTGGGCGCCCGCCCGGACCCGGAACGGCCCGCCGTCGTCGACCCGGCGTCGGCCCGGGGCTACTGGTCGAGCTACCCGGTGGTGTTCGACCCGACCGTCCCGACGGTGCCGTGATCGACCTGCACGCCCACGTGGTGCTGCCCGAGGTGCTCGCCGGCCTGGACGAGGACGTGGTCCACCTCGACCAGGGTGAACCGGGCGTCCGCCCCCCGTCGTTCCGTGTGGGCGACTACACACTGGAGGGCGTCGACTACCGCGGCACGGCGTTCACCGACGTCGGGCTGCGACTCGCCGCCATGGAGGCCGCCGGCGTCACCTTCCAGGTGCTCTCCCCCAACCCGCTCACGTACCTGACGGACCTCGACCCGACACGTGCGCTCGGGGTGGCCCGGAGCCACAACGACCGGGTCGCCGAGCTGGTGGCGACCGCACCCGACCGACTCGGTGGCCTGGCCCAGCTGCCCACCCAGGACCCGGCGTCGGCTGCGTCGGAGCTCCACCGGAGCGTGACGGAACTCGGGCTCCTGGGCGCGGCGATCAGCACCGATCCGGGGCCGGCGCTCGACGACCCGGCACTCGACGACCTCTGGGCCACCACCGTCGAGCTCGACGTGCCCCTGTTCCTCCACCCGGTGCCCGACGGCGTCGCGCGCCCGGTGCGCGACCCGCGTCTGGCCCGGTTCGACGGTGACCTGTGGCTCGGGTTCGCCTACGAGGAGGCGCTGGCGGTGTCGACCATCGTGCTGGGCGGGGTCCTCGACCGACACCCCGGCCTGGACCTCTGCGTCAGCCACGGGGGCGGGGCGACGTCGTGGATCGCCGAGCGGCTCGAACACGCCGTCGCCACCCGACCCTGGGCGGATCCCGCGCTGCGCGCCGACGGCGCGGTCGCCCGACGACTGGCGCTCCTGTGGTGGGACGCGCACGTCGGTGGCCCCCGGGCCCTCGCCGCACTGGTCGCGACCGTCGGCGACTCGCGACTCGTCGGCGGCACCAACCTGGCCGGCTGGGACGAGGAGGTCGATCCGACCCACGGGGACCGGGCGCTGGCCGCGACCCTCGACGCCAACGCCCGACGACTGCTCCGGTTGGACCGCACCGGTCGCCACCGTGGCTGAACGAGCGCGCTGGTACCGTCCCCCGATCGACCCCGACACCTCGAGGAGCGCAGCACCGTGGACCTGGGACTGACCGGCCGTCGGGCCGCCGTCGCCGCAGCATCGGCCGGCCTGGGACTCGCCAGCGCCGTCGCGCTCGCACGGGAGGGCGTGGAGGTGGCCATCTGTGGGCGAGACCCGGAGCGGGTGGCCCGGGCCGCCGAGCGGATCCGCAGCGAGGGCGGGCGGGTCGAGCCGCTCGTGGCCGACGTGGGCACCCCCGAGGGTGCGGCCGAGTTCGTCGAGCGGGCCGCCGATGCCCTCGGTGGTGGGATCGACGTGCTCGTGGCCAACGCCGGCGGTCCGCCGCGGGGCACCTTCGCGTCGACCTCCATCGCCGCCTACCGCGAGGCGCTCGAGCTCAACCTCCTCTCGACCGTCGCCATGTGCCAGCAGGCCGTGCCACCCATGCAGGCCAGCGGCTGGGGACGGGTGGTCGCCATCACCTCGATCGGCGCCAGACAGCCGATCGGCACGCTCGCCGCCTCGACGACCGCGCGCACCGGCGTCACCGGATTCCTGAAGGTCCTCGCCACCGAGGTCGCGGCGAGCGGGGTCACCGTGAACTCCATCCAGCCCGGCGTCCACGACACCGACCGGCTGCGATCGCTGGGTGCCGAGGACCGCCGGGCGCTCACCGGCGACATCCCGTCCGGTCGACTCGGCGACGCCGACGACTTCGGCGCCGTCGTCGCCTTCCTCTGCAGCCAGCACGCCGGGTTCATCACCGGGACGTCCGTCCTCGTCGACGGCGGCGCCACCCGCGGCCTCTGACCGACGCGGGGACCGGCTCCACCACCCGGCGGTCCCCGACGCGGCAGACTCCGGACGTGCGCATCCGAACCACGCCCACCCGGTCCGGCCCCCGCGTCGGCACGATCACTGCGGCCGTCGTCGCCGTCGGCCTGCTCGTCGCCTCGTGCTCCTCAGGTGAGTCGGCGGAGCCGACGACGACCGCCGCCGAGACGACGACGACCCTGCCGGCGTCGGTGCCCCCGGCACCGGGCGGTCCCGACGACCCGGCGTTCGCCGAGTCCGGCCCGTTCGCCGTCGGTGTCACGTCGCTCTCACTGCCCGACCGGAAGGTCGAGGTCTGGTATCCGGCTGCGCCCGTGCCCGACGGGACGCCGGTCGCGACCTACAGCCAGCTCGACGCGCTCCCGGAGAATCTGGCGTCGCTCGCACCCAGCCTGCTGCCGGCGGGCACCTCCCCGGACATCCTCACGGTGACCATGACCGACACCTACCGCGACGTGCCGTCCTCGACCGACGGACCGTTCCCGCTCGTGCTGTTCTCGCACGGGTTCGGTTCGTTCCGTCTGGACGCCTCGGCCCTGGTGCGCGGCATGGCGTCGTGGGGCTTCGTCGTGGCGGCACCCGACCACGTCGAGCGGGGCCGGGCGGCGCTCGTCACCGGCCAGGTGGTCCGCGACCCCGATCGGGACGTGCAGGTGCTGCTCGACACCATCGACCTGGTCGGGAGCGCCGGTGGTGTGCTCAGCGGACTGACCGACACCGACCGTGTGGGCGCGGTCGGACACTCCGCCGGCGGACGTGCCGTGCTCACCGCGCTCAGCGAACCGGAGATCGACGTCGCCGTCGGCTGGGCGGCCGCCGGTCGTGCCGACGTGCCCGCACCCGAGAAGCCGTCCATGAACATCGCCGCACTCGTCGACGTGCTCGTCCCGGTGGAGGAGGTCCGGGCGACCTACGCGGGCATGGCACCGCCCAAGCGCCTCGTGGTGATCGACGGCGCCGGGCACAACTCGTTCACCGACGTCTGCCTGGCGGTCCGCTCGGGGAGCGACCTCATCGGGATCGCACGGTCGATCGGGTTCGAGCTCCCCGAGGGTCTGGCGGCAGGCGCCGTCGACGGGTGTGGACCCGAGTCGATCGACACCCGGGAGGGCTGGGCCATCACCCAGAGCTTCACCGTCGCGCAGCTCCGGTCCGGACTGGGACTCGACCCCTCCGGTGCCGGCCTCGGTCCGGGCGTGGTCCGGGCCTGGGACGTGCCGATCGAGTACGTCGAGGACCTGGTCGTGGCTGCGACCGACACGACCTCCTCGACCACCGGCGGCTGACGTCCGTCGGTGGTGCCGCCGGCACCGCCGATCACTTGGTGCGTCGCGCCGCCTCGACGGCGGCCGCGGCGATCGGGTCCGCGAAGCGGACCACGCCGGGAGCGTCCGCCGGACACGTCGTCGGCTCCGGCTCCTCGGGCTCGCACAGATGGATCCCGTCGGTGGCACGCACCACCTCGCCGTCGAGCTCCCGGCTGAACCGACCGGTGACCGGGTCGACGAAGGCGTCGGTGAGGTCCACCGGTTCGAGTCCGTGCTCCTCGGCGACCGCGAGCGCCGCCCGGGCTCCCGCGCTCAGCGGCTCGTCACCGACCGGTCCCGGTGGGACCACCAGGACGACCGGAACCCCGCGGGATGACCAGAACTCCACCGCCCAGCTCAGGTCGGCCCGGTAGAGGGTCTCGACGTCCCGGCCAGCGGTGCACGGCGTGGCCTGGTTGCCGTAGAAGGCGATCACGGCCACACGGACCTTCCAACCGAGCCGGGCGTCGGCCTCCATCTGATCCCGGTGGTCGCACGGCGCCGTGCCCCACTCGGTCCGCTCGAGCGTCCCCCAGCCCGGCAGGGACGCCAGGATCTCCCAGCGCCACCGGCTCGTGGAGGAGTTGAGGAGGGAGTCGCCGTAGACCGCCACCCGGGACGGCTGGGGCCCAGGGGGCGGGCCGGGCAGGGGGACGGGAGGACGCAGGCATCCCGTGGCCGTGGCGGCCGCCACGGTGAGGAGACCCAGGCCGACGGCGATCCGACGGATCGGCGAGCGTTCCCGGCTGCGGAGTTCGCCGTTCACGCCGGTGTCATCGGACCGACGACCGCCCCACTTGAACGGTCGGCCCGGCGGTGGTGCGGGACGACCGGGCGGACCCCACCGGACCCACTCCGAGGTGGTGGGGTCACTCCGGGGACCGGAGCAGCTCGCACTCGGCCCCACCGAGCGAACCGGCGAGGACCCGCTCGTCGCCACCCTCGGCGGACAGGTCCGGGGTGAGCCAGACGTTGACGGTCGCCCCGGCCGCCCCGTCGATCCCGACGAGCGCCCCCCTGGCCGCCTCGCAGACCTCGAGCGCCGGGAGCGCCTCGTCGTCGGTCGAGATCGACACGATCAGCTCCTCACCGGGAGAGACCGCCACGCCGGTGAGCGAGTCGGACCACGCAGCGACGGCGTCACGGACCCGGGTCTCGGCCTGACCGACGCCGTCCTCCGGGTCGACGGTCGTCGTCGGCTGCTCGGCGGCCTCCGGGGCCGATCCGGTTCCACCGTCCTCTGCTCCGTCCGCCCCGGTGGTCGGGGGTGCGGTCGTCCCCGGGGCGTCCGTCGTCTCGGTGGCTCCGCCCGTGGCCGACACCGCAGTGGTCGTGGACTGCTCCTCCCCGCACGCCGACACGAGCGCGACCGGAGCGGCCACGGCGAGTGCGAGCACGAGGAGTCGGGAGGTGCGGGAGGCGCGTGACATGGGGCCACCCTATTGCCCGGGTGGGACGGACCGGCGTCGCACGCGGACGTCCCGGCCGGGTCCGACGACCCGTTCCGTCACGATCCGTCGACGTCCTCCGCGGTCCCGTCGGGGGTCGGCGCCTCCCACCCCCTCCAGGGCTGCTCACCCCACCGGTCCAGGTGGACCACGTCGCCGACCGGACGTCGGGTCGTGGGTCCGTACCGGCCCCGCGGCCACCCGAGGGGGACCATGCAGATGGGCTGGACGTTCAGGGGGAGACCCAGCGTCCGACGGGCCATGGTCACGCTCCACAGCGGCAGGGTGATCAGCGAGGCACCGAGGCCGACGGCGCGTGCGGCGAGCAGCAGATTCTGGACGCTCGGGTAGATGGATCCGTAGTGGCTCGTCTGGGCGAGCGTCGGGAACGGTGCGAACCGGACCGCCCCGCGCAGGCACGGGACGACGACCACCGGGATCTCCTCGAAGTGCTCGACCTGCCACTGCACGGCACCCAGGACCTTCGACATCGCCGGATCACCGGCGGTGACCCGCTCGCCGATCCCGCCGTAGATCCGCCAGGCCGAGCGGTACCGGCGGGCGAACGTGGCGAGCACCTCCCGGTCCTCGACCACGACGAACTCCCAGTTCTGCCCGTTGGAGCCGGTCGGGGCCCGCAGCGCGAGCTCGATGCAGCGCAGCACGACGTCCCGGTCGACCGGGTCCGGCAGGACCTTGCGGACGGCCCGTTGGGTCATCATCGCCTCGTCGAGCGGCATGCCGAACCGGTCGGCGACGGCGGCGTAGCTCCGGTCGCCCTCGGGCGCACGTTCGTTGATGGTCACCGGGTCACCTCCTGGTCGGCACGGACCCCGAGCTTCGCAGGTCCGCTCCGTGACCACGATCCGGGCCCGGACGCGACCGCTCCCACCGGCGTCGGAACGCTGGTGGGAGCGGCGGTTCCCGCTGCGACCGGGGGAGGGGTGCGCAGAGGGGAGGAGGTCGTGCGCCGACGCCGGGCCCGCAGGCGGCCGACGCCGGCGGAGGTTCACGACCTCCCGTTCCGGGCCCGGCGGGCGAGGACCGAGATCCCGGCGAGCACCCCACCGGCACCGAGCAGCCCGGCGCCGGCGATCGGGAGGAGGGCGTCGGAGCCGGTGAAGGCGAGCACACCCTCGGCCGTCTCGGTGCGGACCGGCGTCGACTCGGGGTACTCGAAGCCCTCACCGTCGGGGTAGCCGAGGCCCTCGGGATCGCCGGACGAGGTCGACGGGTCACAGGGATCCGAGACCACGAGTCCACCTGCCTCCGAGCCCCAGCTCGACGGAGTCGTCACGCAGTCGGGGCCGTGGATCGGCGGGATGGTCCCCTCCGGGATGGTGACCTCGGGCTCGTCCGGGTCACCCTCGTCGGAGTCCTCGACACACTCGAGCGTCAGGCAGCCGTCCTCGACCAGCGACCCGTCCGGGTCCAGGTCGTCCGGCGTGACGACCGGACCCGTCGGGACGTCGACCGGGCCGCCCCCCTCGCTGTCCCCCGTCCACGCCGGGGGGAGGTCCGGGATCGGCCGGATGGGCTCGAGGTCCTCCGGGATCACGACGTCGTAGGGGATGTCCACGCCGGAGAGGCCGGGACGGGGCGAGCTCGGGATGGTCGGGGTGATCGGCGAGACGACGAAGCTCCCCGGGTCGAAGGGGTCGGGCAGCGGCGTGGTGGCCCCGGCGTCGGCGGCGAGGGCCGAGGAGCCGAACGCCGCCGAGGCGGCCACGAGGAGCGCTGCCGCTCCCCGGGTGATCCGGCCACGACGACCACGGGCGGCGGTGTCGTTCGGGTGGGTGGTGGTGATCGTGTCCATCGTGACTCCTGGTGTCGGTGGCGGTCTCGTCGCCGCCCTCGACTGCAGGAGTCCGGGTCGTCCGGATCTGACACCTTTTCTCGCCGGCCTCGCGGACGAACGCCGGGGAGGTCGGACGCCGCCACGCTGAGTGGGCGACGACCGCCGGAACCTCGGCCGTCCGGACCGGACAGACCAGCCGATCCCACCTAGCGTGTGGAGGTGGACATCCTCCCGGCAGCCTGGCGGCGTGCGTCGAGACAGCTCGCCGCAGCGGTGTCCGACGCGCTCGACGGCGACGCCCCCGCCGGTGGTGACGGTCCGGACCTCGGCGAACCGCTCCGGGCCGCGCCACCCGCCGGAGCCCCGGCCACCCTGTGGGCCGCCGCCAAGACCGGCGCGGCCGTGGCCGGGCTGCCCCTGACCGCCACGATCGGCGGGTACACGGCCGTGCGGGCCCAGCGAGAGGCGCTCCGACGGATCACCCTGTTCCCGGAACAGCTCCGCGCCATCGGCGAGGGACGCACCGGGCCGCTGCCCGTCCGGCGGGTGGGTCGCCTCCCGTCCACCGGTCGCTTCGTGTTCACCTCCGACCTCCACCGCTGCGTCCGCGGCCGGGTCGACTGGCCGGCGCGTCAGGGCACCAAGGACCTCTACCGGCAGGTCGTCGCCGACTACGCCGAGGGAGGCTGGTCGCTGGTCGAGAACGGTGACGTCGAGGACTTCTGGATGGTCGGCGGGTCGACGTGGGGCACCACCTACGACCTGGGTCGGCTCGCCGCCGGTCTCGCCGGGCCGTTGGCGGATCAGACCAGACGTGAGCTCCTCGGCGACCACCTGGACCGGATCGTCGACAACAACCGCCCCCTCTACGACCTGCTCGCGGAGCTGTCGGCGACGGGTCGCTACCACCGGACGCTCGGCAACCACGACGACGTCCTGGCCGACCCGCAGCTCGTCGACCGGCTCGCGCAGCACCTGCCGGGCGTCGAGGTGCCCGACGCGCTCGTCCTCACCGACCTCGGGGCCGAGGCCACGACCGGCCCCTCGCTGGACGCGGTGGCGGCGGTGGTGATGCACGGCCACCTCACCGACGCGTGGAACGGACCCGGACTGGCCACGCTCGGCCGGACGGCGACCTGGGTCGCCTCGGGACTCGACGACCTCCCCACCGGTGGCGCCCTCAGCGGACTCCCCGGTGAGGTCGCCACCGCCACGCTGCTCGGCGGCCGGGGGGAGAACCGGCTCATCACGCTGGACGAGCGCTACGGCGCGAACCGGCGGTTCGACTCCCTCGACGAGGAGCGTCTGTTCGGCCAGCTCGCCCGGACCGCACCCGAGGGCGGCTGGCCGTGGCTGATCCTGGGCCACACCCACTTCCCGATGCTGCGCCCACTGGACGCCGCCGGGAACCCGGTCCGCTACGCGAACTCCGGCTGCGGCGTGCTCCCCGGCGCGTTCACGGCGCTCGAGTGGGACGGGTCCCGACCGGATCCGCTGCGACTCGTGGTGCACCACCTCGAGGGGGGACGCCCCGCCCGCACCGAACTCACGGCGGACGGCGAGGTCCTCGCCGTCCGCTGAGCGCCGCTGGTCCGGACGACCCACACCGGTCCGGCCGGGTGGGACCTTTGCCCCGTCGCCGCCCGGGACACCGGAGCCGGGGCTCGTTACCCTCGGCCCATGGCCCAGCAGCGGAGCACCACGGAAGCGGTCACCCCGACGGTCCCCGACGTCGCTCCCCCGACCGGGACGTCGGCCACCCCGCCGACCGGCGGATCGATCACCGTCGTCCGCCGGGACCCGGCACCGCTCCGGTGGTGGATCGCCTGGCGGCGGGCCGGCCGGGGCGAGGGTCGCTCCCGGGAGTTCCACCCGCTCCGCGCCGCCGTGCTGCTGGTCGCTTCGATCGTGCTGGCCGTGCGACTCCCCGGTGCCGCCGTGTTCCTCGGGATGCTCGTGGCGCTCATCGTCGTGCACGAGGCAGCGCACTACGTCGTCGCCCGACGCTGCGGCATGCGACCGGTCGAGTTCTTCGTGGGGTTCGGCCCCACCGTGTGGTCCTCGAGGACGGCCGGTGGCCTCCGCTACGGAGTGAAGCTCGTGCCTGCCGGCGGGTACGTCAAGATCCCGGGCATGAGCCCGACCGAGACGGTCGAGTCGTCGGCGGAACCGTTCACCTACCGGGCGGCCTCGAGGGGCCGCCGTCTGGCGGTCATCCTGGCCGGGCCGGTGTCCAACCTGCTGCTGGCCCTGGTGCTGTTCGCCCTCTACGCCGTGACCAGTCCGACCGTCGACGCCTCACCCGCCGGCGTGGTGCTGGGTTCGTTCGACCTGCTCTGGGACGTCACCACCGGGACGTTGCACTCACTGTTCACCCTGGTGACCGGTGCGGGCGACTACGCCGCGTCGGTCGCCGGCGGGCAGGCACCCGACCAGCGGATGCTCTCGGTCGTCGGCGGCGCCCAGGTCACCGACCAGCTCCTCGCCGGCGAGCAGGGGAAGCTGCTGGTCATGGCCGGGCTGTTCTCGGCGAGCG